>PWEU01000403.1 GCA_003554005.1 Nitriliruptoraceae bacterium | reverse complement strand
GGCCGTCCATCGCGTACCAGCGCCGCCGCCTCCTCTGGATCCATGCCCGCCGGCAGCCGCGACCTGACCACCCGGGCCGGGACGCCGACGGCGATCGCGAAGGGGGGCACGTCGCGGTTGACGAGGCAGTGGCTCGCGATCACCGCACCCTGGCCGATGTCCACCCCGCGCAGCACGCTGGCCTTCTCCCCGATCCAGACGTCCCCGCCGATGCGGGTGGGTGAGGTGACGATGCCCTGGTCCTTGATGGGCAGGTCCAGACGCGCGATGCGGTGGTCGAAGTCGCAGACGTAGATCCAGTCCGCCAGGATGGCGGCGGCCCCCACCTCGACGTCGAGGTAGCTGTTCACGACGTTGTCCCGGCCGAGCACGACCTTCGCACCGAGCGTCAGCTGCCCCTCGTGGGAGCGCAGCTTGTTGTCGTTGCCGATCCAACACCACGGCCCGATGACCAGCCGCCCGTGCCCAGGGCGGGCCCTGAGCTCGACCCGCTTGCCGGTGAACAGCATCCCCTGGAACTCGACGTGGTTGCCGGTGGCGACGGCGCGGGCGCGGTGCCAGGCGGCGCGGCGGTACAGGACCAGGTACTGCGGCGTGGTCATCCGGCGGGTCACCGCGACCCGCACCGCCTCGCGCCAGCCCCAGCGGGGGTAGCGGGTGCGCAGCGGTGGGCGGCGCAGGTGAGCAGGGACCCCGGCGTCGGCCACCAGATCGTCGCCGAGCTGCGACGCCCGGGCCGCACCTTCACGGCCGAGCTCGGCGCGGACGGCCGCGTCGACGTGGGCAGCGTGGGCGGCGCGGGCGGCCTCCTCCACGTCGTCGGGGTCGGAGGGGTCGGTCGTCACCGGTCGTAGGGCTTGCGGGCGGGGAGGATCAGGTTGTAGAACAGCTCGCGCGGGACGAAGCGGGCCAGCACCTCGTCGTCGAAACGGTGTAGGGCGAGGTAGGTGACGAAGGCCGAGTAGGCCCCCCGGGGCCCGAGGAGCCCGGGACGGACCGCACCTTCGATCGTGCGCACCGCCCACCCGACCCAGTTGGCGGTGAGCTCCTCGGTGACCACCTCCACCTCGGTGAGCCCCGCCAGCCGCGCCATCTTCTCCACGTCCTTCGGTCGGAAGGTGTGCAGGTCGACGACGTGCTCCAGCCGCGCGAGCACCTCGTCGGTCGCGGTCCCACCGGACTCGGTGATCGAGGGCTTGCGCAGGCCCGTCAGGCCCGGTACCGCGGTCACAGCGCGGAAGGTCTTCCAGGTGGCGTTCTTGACCACCCACGAGGCCTTGTCGCCGAGTTCGGTGGGCTCTCCGGCGATCACCAGCGTGCCACCCGGCTTCAGCACCCGGGCCATCTCGGCGATCGCGGCGCCGGGCACGGGCAGGTGGTGGATGAAAGCGTGGCCGATGACCAGGTCGAAGCTCGCGTCGGCGTAGGGCAGGGACTCCGCGTCCCCCTGCCGGGTGGCGATGGTGATCCCGTGTTCCGCGCCGTTGCGCCGGCAGACCTCGAGCATCCCGTCGGAGAGGTCGGTGGCGTGCAGTTCGGCGCCATCGATGCAGCCGGCCAGCGCCAGGTTGATCAGGAAGAACCCGGTGCCGGCGCCCACCTCGAGGACGTGACCGAAGCCGGCCCCCTCGGGGATCCCCTTGCGGAAGCGGTCCCTCGCGTAGTCGATGCAGCGCTCGTCGTAGGAGATCGAGAACTTCTCGTCGTAGGTCTGGGACTCCCAGTCGTGGTAGACGCGCTGCTGCTCCTTGATGGCCAGGCTCCAGACGTCGGGCGGCAGCACCTCGGCGAGGGTCGAGGGCTGCTCGTGCGCGTCGTCGGTGAGGACGGGTTCGGCGCTCAATGGGGCTCCTAGTGGCCGCTGAAGGTGGCCTGACCGGGGCCGTGTTCGAGGAAGCTGGCGATGCCGGTGGCGGCGTCCTCGGTGCCGAAGGCGGCGGCGAACAGCTCGGACTCCAGCCGCAGCCCCTGGTCCAGCGGCTGCTCGGTGCCGTCCTCGATCGCCCGTTTGGCCAGCGCGAGGGAGGCGGGGCCGGCGGCGAAGCGGGCCGCGAGCTCCCTGGCGACGTCGAGCAGGTCGTCGGCCGGCGCGACCCGGTCCACCAGGCCGATCCGCTCGGCCTCGATCATGTCGCCCATCCGGCCGGAGAAGATCAGCTCCTTGGCCCGCGACAGCCCGATCAGCCGCGGCAACCGCTGGGTCCCCCCGGCACCCGGGAGCAGCCCGAGCAGCACCTCGGGCTGCCCGAGCTTGGCGTTGTCGGCGGCGACCCGCAGATCGCAGGCCATCGCCAGCTCGCACCCTCCACCGAGCGCGTAGCCGTGGATGGCGGCGATGGTCGGCATCGGTGCCCGCGCGAGGTGGTCCAGCGCCCCGTGGAGCACGGCGCCGTACCGCCGCGCATCGGCGGGGGTGAGGTCGGGGAACTCGGTGATGTCCGCCCCGGCGGCGAACACCTTCGGGCCACCCCACACGATCAGCGAACGGACCACCTCGTCGTCGATGGCCGCCGTGACACCGAGGTGGAGCTCCCGCCACAACTGCGTGGACAGGGCGTTCATCGGCGGCCGGTCGATCCGGAGCAGACCGACGCCTGCCTCCCCGTCGACCTCGAGGGTGACGAGCTCTCCCATCCGCATGCTCCTTGTCGTGATCGACCGCCCCCGCGGGCCGCCGAGCGTAGCGCCGCGGTCGTGACCGCTAGCCTCGAAGCGGAGCCCGGAACGACCCACGGGCGCCGAGGAGTGCCTGTGTGGCCGTGGTGGGCCGTCGTGGCGGCAGCCACACCGATCGTGCTGCTCACGGTGCTCGTGCTGCGCACCCGACCGCTGACCGCGAGCGCGTGGACGAGCGCGGCGGTGGCGGCAGCCCTCGGAGCCGTGGTGTTCGGCCTGTCGCCCACCGCCCTGGGCATCGCCTTGCTGCGTGGGGGGTGGACCGGGGTCTGGATCCTGCTGATCGTCCTGCCGGCGCTGCTGCTGTTCGAGATCCTGGATCGCTCCGGGGCGCTCGATCACCTCGCCGACGCCGCGGACGTACTGGCCCCCACCGAGGGGCGTCGTCTGCTGCTGCTGGCCTTCGTGCTGCCCTCCTTCCTCCAGGGCGCGGCGGGCTTCGGCGCCCCGATCGCGATGAGTGCGCCGATGCTGGTGCGCCGCGGCATGGCGCCGGTCGCCGCGGTGGCGGCGTGCCTGATCGGCTACCAGTGGTCGGTGACCTTCGGCTCGATGGGCTCCAGCTACTTCATGGCGGAGGCCACCGCGCGCCTCGACGAGACCCAGGCGGCGTCCTTCGCGCTCAGGGCCTCGGTGCTGCTGGCGGTCACCGCCGTCGCGTCGGGGCTGCTGGTCCTGCGCCGCGGACGGCGCACACCCGGTGACCGCTGGCGGGCGCTGGCGATCGCCGCGGTGATGGGGCTGACGCTGATCGCCGTCGTCAGCGTCCAGCCGGCGCTCGGTTCGACGGCGGCAGGGCTCGCCGGTCTGCTGGCCTGCTGGTGGTTGCTGCCGAAGCGCGGCACCCCGCGCCCCGAGGGGCGGCCCCTGGCGACCGCCGCCGCGCCCTACCTGGTCCTGACGCTGACCGCCGCCATCGGCTTCGCGTTCCCTCCGGTGCGAGCGGTGTTCGAGCGGGTCCCCGAGGTCGCGCCCGTCCTACCGGGGACCTCCGCCGCCTTCGGCTACGCGACCGCCGACGCGGCGATGAGCCCGGCCTTCCGGCCGCTGCTGCACCCCCTGCCCTACGTGCTGCTGGCCGTGGTCGTGGGGGCCATGATCTACCACCGCAGCGGCTGGTGGCCGCCGGGAGCCACACGGTCGGCCACGGTCAGCTGGCTCACCCGCTGCCGTCGGGTCGGTGCGAGCATCCTCGGCCTGACGGTGCTCGCCGCGATGCTCACCGAGGCCGGGATGATCGCCGCCCTGGCCGAGTCCCTGGCCACCACGTTGGGGCGGGGTTTCGTCGTGGTCTCCGCTCCGCTCGGAGCGCTCGGGACCGCGCTGACGGGGGCGACCACAGCCTCCAACGCGCTGTTCAGCTCGCTCCAGGCCGAGGTGGCCGTGGCCCTGGGCATCCTGCCGGCCATCCTGCTGTCGGGCCAGACGGCCGGTGGCAACGTCGGCAACGCGGTGACCCCCGCAGCGGCCGCGGTCGGGACCGCCGCCGCCGGAGCATCGGGCCGCGAACCCGAGGTGATCCGTCGCAACCTGCCGGCCGCCGGGCTGCTGCTGGTGGTGGTGTTCATCGGGCTGCTCGTCCAGCTGGCGCTGGTCAGCGGCTGAGCCAACCCCTGGCCGACGCCGGCAGGGACCACGAGAAGCAGCGGATACCTGCTGGTTCTCGCACGCCGGCGACCCCGAAGACCGGTAGCGCCGGCAGGGACCACGAGAAGCAGCGGATACCTGCTGGTTCTCGCGCACCACGGGGCCGCAGCCCTCCGGCCGGCCGGCTGGCAGAGGGCCACGGCGTCGGACCGCCGCCCCCGCGAGGTCAGCGGGTCCGAGCCGTGTCGTGCAGCAGCCCGTCGAGGGCGATGTCGACCATGTCGTCGAAGGTCCGCTCCCGCTCGTCGGAGGAGGTCTGCTCACCTCGCAGGATGTGATCGCTGACGGTCAGCACCGTGAGCGCGCGGACCCCGTGCTCGGCGGCGACGCCGTAGATCCCGGCCGCCTCCATCTCCACCGCGAGCACGCCCATCCCGCGCATGGTCT
>PWEU01000314.1 GCA_003554005.1 Nitriliruptoraceae bacterium | reverse complement strand
GTGCCGTCGAAGGTTGCCAGCGCCCACCAGTCGTCGGGGAAGTGGGAGGGCACCCAGTCCAGGAGCACGCCGATGCCGGACTGGTGCAGCTGGTCGATCAGCCACATCAGGTCCTCAGGCGTGCCGTACCTCGATGTCGGGGCGAAGTAGCCGCTCGTCTGGTAGCCCCAGGAGCCATAGAAGGGGTGCTCCATCACCGGCAGGAACTCCACGTGGGTGAAGCCGGCTCGCTGCACGTGGGCGATGAGGTGGGGGGCGAGCTCGCGGTAGGTCAGGAAACGCTTCCCGTCCTCGCCGCGCTGCCAGGAGCCCAGGTGGACCTCGTAGATGGAGATGGGCGCCTCACGGTGCTGGTGTTCGCCGCGGGTGGCCATCCACTCGTCGTCGCCCCAGGTGTGCTCGAGCCGCCACAGCTTGGAGGCGTTGGCGGGTGGGGTTTCGGTGTGGGTGGCCATCGGGTCGGCGTGCTCGACCACCTCGCCATCGACCGTCGTGACGGCGTAGCGGTAGGCCTGGCCGTGGGCGGCCCCGGGGACGAACCCTTCCCAGACCCCGCTGGCGGCTCTGGGCGTCAGCGGGTTGGCGGTTACCTTCCAGTCGTTGACGTCACCGATCACGCTGACCTGCTCCGCGTTCGGGGCCCACACGGCGAAGGTGCCACCAGGAACGCCTCCGAGCTCGGTCAGATGGGCACCGAGGTGGTGGTGGAGCCGCAGGTGGGAGCCCTCCGCGAAGAGGTGGAGATCATCGTCGCTGAGCCGTGAGGTGGGTGCGGGCACGAGGTGACCTTCGGTCGACGGGCATCGGTGGGCTTCGCTGGGGAGTGGGCGACACGCCGGGTCGCGCGAGCCCTGACCGCGAGCATGGGCGCCGCCCTCGCTGCCTTCACGCTAGTGGCTGGGTGACGGCCACGGCGCGGACGGGACCGTGCGGTCTGCCGGGTCCGCAGGGGGTCTCTTCCGATCGGGACGGTTGGGGCGGTGGTTGGTCGCGCACCCGCGGGGGGCATGTCCCGGCTGCGGTGCGCGAGCCACCACCTCGAGACCAGCAGCGTGGCCGTCAGTCCTCCTCGGGCCCGAACCGAACGAGGCCCAGCACGACCCAGAACACCAGCAGCACGCCGGTCCCGAGTAGCACCGGCAGTGCCCCGAGCTGCGCGATCAACGGCACCGACGCAGCGGTGAAGAGCCCACCACCGACAACCGGCTCGAACAGCAGCTGCTTGTAGCCGAAGGCCTCCAGCCCGCCGGAGCGGTTCGGTGGGTCGGCGATGCGCATGAGGAGCAGGCCGGTCACGGTCATCCCCATCGACTGCCCGAAGTCCCCGAGTCCACGCTCGTAGGCGTACTCCGGCACGATCCGCGGCGCCAGTATGAGGAACGCGCCGACGTTCCAGACGATCCCGGTCGCCGCCAGCAGCACGAAGGGGCCCAGGTTCCCGCCGATCGCCTCCAGCGACAGCGTGCCCAGCGCCGCGACGATGATGAGGTCCAGTGCCGCCCCGGAGATGCGGTTGATCAGCTGCCGGTCTACCAGTTCGGTGTGGCCGGTCCGATCGAGCACCAACTGCAAGACGACCCCACCGAGCATGGCCAGAGGGAACAGCGGCAGGGGGACGAGGAGCTCGAGCCCGTCCTCGCCGCCCCAGGTCGCCACCTCGATGGCTTCCAGCGCCTGCAGCAACAGCCAGCCGATGGCGATGGCGACCGCGACGAAGCCGAGGTGGATCGACAGCGGGTCGGTGGCGGTGGTCTTCTGGTCCTGACCCGCACCCTCCCGGTCGTCGAGGTCATCGAGGTCGTCCTCGGTCTGCGAGCGAGCGGTGTCGACGGGGTTGCCCGAACTGTCCAGCGCGATCCTGCCGGTCCGCACGCCCCAGTTGATGAGTACCGTCCCGAGCAGCACACCGGCCAGCAACCCGATCGTGGCGAGACCGAGCGCGAGGTCGGTGCCCTCTGCGAAGTCGAACTCCTCGAAGGTGGAGGACAGGCCTGCGGAAGTGCCGTGACCACCCTCGAACCCGATCTCGATCAACGCCCCGGCGACGGGCGGGAGGCCGAACACCGGTCCCAGCACGACCAGGGCCAGCAGCAGACCGACGACGTACTGGCCCCACGCGATCGACTGCCCGAGGGCGACCTGGGGCCCGGCGACCTCCCAGATCTGGCGCAATCCCGGGATCCGCTTGCCGATGAACAACGCGGCGAACACCACGCTGATCAGTAGCACGGGCAGCTCACTCCAGACCTCGAGCACGGCCTCGGGAAGCAGCCCGTCGGTCAGCCACTCGGGGCCGTCCAGTGCGGTGGCGATGCGGCCGAGCACCTGAGGCCCGGCGATCAGGGCCAACGTCCCACCGATCACCGAGGCCGGCAGGAAGAGCCGCCGGAAGACGGCGATCCTGGAGCGGAGCCACTTCGCGACGACCAGGAACAGGCCGATCACCAGAAAGGCGGTGAACACGTCGACGACGGCGACGGACACGCGGATCCTTCCGTGCAGGCCTACGGGGTCGGGGAGCCGTTCGGGTGGTCGGTCCGTGGAGCTGACGGTGTGGTCGGGCGGGGGTTGTGATCGTGCGGGTCGCCCACGGGCGGACGCGGGTCGCCCACGGGCGGACGCGGGTCGCCCACGGGCGGACGCGGGTCGCCCACGGGCGGACGCGGGCGGACGCGGGCGGACCCAGGCGGACCATCCGCGATCGAGCTTCGACCGTAGCAACGGTGGGGGACGACAGGGCGTCGACGCCCCGTCCATCCGGCACTGCGGTGCTCGGCTGCCGGTACCGTGGAGCACCATGGCGGGGCTGCTCGCCGGGCGCTCCGTCCGGTTCCGCCCGGCGGTATGGGAGGCGCCCGAGCGTGATGGCGCGATCGTGGCGGAACCGGGGCGCGCGGTCGTTGTGGAGGGTGTCGGCGCTGGTCGTCAGGCGCTGTCGGGCTACCTCGACCACCTGATCCGGGCCGGCACCGACCGCCAGGCGGGCTACGAGCGAGGGCTGGCCCGGCCGGGGGAGGACCCCGTGTTCTGGCGGGGGTGCTGGCTGGTTGGGTGCGTGGTGGCAGGGGACCCGTCCTCGCGGCGGTGCGCGAGCAACCCGCGGCCGGCCGGCGTGGCTGGCGGCGGGCTGCCTGCGAACGTCGGACCTTCGGACGGGCTGCTGGACTGGGCTCCGGCATCCCTGCCACCTACGTTCGTCAGAGCAGAGGAAGACCCCCGCGACCGGCGCCACCGCGGCGTCACCCGTTCGGAGCGCTCATGGACGTCACGACCTTCCACCTCGCCGATGGCACCGCCGTCCCCCGCCTGGGATTCGGGACCTTCCAGCTGTCCGGCGAGGCGGCCTACCGCTCGGTGGCGACCGCCCTGGACGTCGGCTACCGCCACATCGATACGGCTCAGGGGTACGCCAACGAGGCGGAGGTCGGCCGTGCGCTGGCCGGCGGCAACGTCGACCGTGACGAGGTGTTCGTCACCACGAAGGTGAAGCCGTCGAACGCCACCGCAGCTGCGGTGCGGTCCTCGACGCAGGACAGCCTGCGCGCGCTCGGCACCGATCGCGTGGACCTGCTGCTCCTGCACTGGCCGGCCGAGCACGTCGCGCCGCTGGCCGAGACGCTGGAGGCGATGACGAGCCTCCGCGATGACGGGCTGACGCGCGAGATCGGGGTGTCGAACTTCCCGTCGAAGATGCTGGCCAGGGCGTACGAGCTGGCGCCCGTGGTGACCGACCAGGTCGAGCACCCCCCCTACCTCGGTGTCCCCAAGATCGAGGAGGTGCTGCGCGTTCGCGGCGGCTTCCTGACCGCGTACTCGCCTCTGGCCCAGGGCGCGGTCGTCGACGACCCGGTCCTGAAGGAGTTGGCGATCGCCCACGACGTTACGCCCGCGCAGGTGACCCTGCGGTGGATGCTGCAGCGGCCGGGTGTCGTCACGATCCCGAAGTCGGGGACGCCTGAGCGCATCCGCAGCAACTTCGAGGTGTTCGACTTCGAGCTCAGCGACGACGAGATGGCCCGCATCGACGCGCTGGAGCGGGGGGAGCGACTGGTCGACCCCGACGGTGGTCCTGACTGGGACTGACGGGTTCGCGGTCGTCGGCTCGGGGCGCTGTGGCGCCAGGCGAGCCGTTGCCGAAGTGCGGCCAGAAGATGGTGGTCACCGGGTCAGCCGGCGACCACCGAGGACGGCTGAGGACCGGTCAGCGTCGCTGCTCCTCATCGATCCAGGTGAGGAAGCGGTCCACGTCGCCGGAGCCGAACTCCGCCGTGTAGGTGGTCGCCCAGGCGCGGATCTGGTCGTCGTCGAAGCCCTGCTCCCGCAGCGCCGGGCGGGCCTTGTTGGCGAGCAGGTGCGCCGCCTCGAGCTGCATGGCGTCCGGTTCCTCGTCGGGCACACCCTCGTCCTCGGGGCGAGCGGGTTCGACGTCGGGAGGCGTGGAGTCGTCAGGCTCAGGTGGGTGGGGACGTTCGGGATGCTCGGTCATCGGATGCGACCTCGTCTCGCGGTGTTGCGGTGTTACGAACCAGCCTAGGGGCGCGGTAGTGCGCTCCCCGGCCCGACGGTCACGGCCGACCACTCCCGGTCGGGGTGGCGGCTACGGTCGGGCGCCGCGTGGGTGGGTCCCCGACCACGTCGGATCGCCGAGGTGGTGATGGTGTCAACGGTCCCGAGGTGGGTGCGAGCAGTGCTGTGGTTCGGCCTGCTCGCGGTGGTGGCCTACGTCGGCAGCTGGCTC
>PWEU01000266.1 GCA_003554005.1 Nitriliruptoraceae bacterium | reverse complement strand
GGGGGATGATGCCGATCGGCACGCTGCTCGGCGGCGGGTTGGTCACGTGGCTGGAGACCACGGTCTCACGTGATGTCGGTCTGCGGGCGCCCTTCGCGGCGGCCGTGCTCGTCCACCTGCTGCTGCTCGTCACGGTGTCGCCGCGGCTGACCCAGCGCGCCGTCGACGCGGCCCGCGCCGCCGCCGAGGACGCGTCGACGGCCTGAACCCGCGGGCGCCGGACGACCGCAGCCGGAGCGCAGCCGGCGCTCAGCCGGCGCGGGGCCGGACGACCGCAGCCGGAGCGCAGCCGGCGCACAGCCGGCGCGGGGCCGGCGCGTGGCCGGCGCGTGGCCGGCGCGGGGCCGGCGCGGGGCCGCGCGGGGTGGGACGGCGGCCAGCGACGTCCGGCGGGCTGCACCGCAACCACCACGGTGGGGGTCGTGGGGTAGCCAGCCGGCCACCCGCGGCCGGCTGGCCACCCCGGACCCGGCCACCCGCGGCCGGCTGGCCACCCCGGACCCGGTCACCCGCGGCCGGCTGGCCACCCCGGACCCGGTCACCCGCGGCCGGCTGGCCACCCCGCGGGGGTATCCTCGCCTCACCTCCCGCCCCTTCCCACCACCTCGGTGTCCTCGTGCCCTCTCCCACGACGGCGGTCCGCTCGGACCTGCGCAACGTCGCCATCATCGCCCACGTCGACCACGGCAAGACCACCCTGGTCGATGCCATGCTGTGGCAATCCGGGGTGTTCCGCGCCAACCAGGACGTCGACGAACGGGTGATGGACTCCGGCGCCCTCGAGCGCGAGCGCGGCATCACGATCCTCGCCAAGAACACCGCGGTGGTGGTCCCGGAGCCCGACGGCTCCACGGTGACCGTCAACGTGGTCGACACGCCCGGCCACGCCGACTTCGGCGGCGAGGTGGAGCGAGCCCTGGCGATGGTCGACGCTGCCCTGCTGCTCGTCGACGCGAGCGAGGGCCCGCTGCCCCAGACCCGGTTCGTACTGCGCAAGGCGCTCGAGTCCAACCTCCCCGTCCTGATCGTGGTGAACAAGATCGACCGCCCCGACGCCCGGATCGCCGAGGTGGTGGACGAGACCTTCGATCTGCTGATCGACCTCGGCGCCGGGGACGAACAGATCGACCTGCCGGTGCTCTACACCAACGCCCGGGCCGGCACCGCCACCCTGGACCTCGACCAGCCCGGTACCGACCTCGGGCCACTGTTCGCGACGATCATGAGCCACGTGCCCGCTCCGACCCACGACCCCGATCACCCCTTCCAGGCGCTGGTCACCAACCTCGACTCCTCCCCCTACCTCGGCCGCCTCGCGCTGTGCCGGATCCAGAACGGCCGCGTGCGCCGGGGCGAGACCGTGGCCTGGTGCCGTGAGAACGGCGGGGTGGAGCGGGTCAAGCTCTCGGAGCTGTACCTGACCGAGGCGCTGGACCGCGTCCAGGCCGACGAGGCGGGCCCGGGTGACCTGATCGCCGTCGCCGGCATCGACGAGGTCACCATCGGCGACACGCTCGCCGACCTCGACGACCCACGCCCGCTCCCCCGCCTGACCGTCGACGAGCCGAGCCTCGGGATGACCGTCGGCGTCAACACCTCGCCGTTGGCCGGCCGGGACGGCAAGCAGCTGACCGCGCGGCTGATCCAGGCCCGCCTGCAGCAGGAACTGGTCGGCAACGTGTCGCTCAGGGTGCTGCCGACCGAACGCCCCGACACCTGGGAGGTCCAGGGCCGCGGCGAACTGCAGCTGGCCATCCTGGTCGAGACCATGCGCCGCGAGGGGTTCGAACTCACCGTCGGCAAGCCCCGGGTCGTGACCCGTGAGGGGGACGGGCAGGTCCACGAGCCCTTCGAGCACCTCTCGATCGACGTCCCCGAGGACTACGTCGGCGTGGTCAGCCAGCTGCTGGGGCTGCGCAAGGGCCGGATGCAGCAGATGGTGAACCACGGCACGGGCTGGGTCCGTCTCGAGTACCGCGTCCCCGCCCGTGGCCTGATCGGCTTCCGGACCGAGTTCCTGACCGAGACCCGGGGCACCGGCATCCTGCCCCACGTCTTCGACGGCTACGAGCCCTGGCAGGGCGAGTTGCGCACCCGCCCGAACGGCTCGCTGGTCGCCGACCGGCAGGGCCAGGCCACCCAGTTCGCGTTGCTGAACCTTCAGGAGCGCGGGCAGATGTTCATCGCCCCGGGCGCCGAGGTCTACGCGGGCATGATCGTGGGCGAGAACGCGCGGTCGGAGGACATGGACATCAACCCGGCCAAGGAGAAGAAGCTCTCCAACGTGCGCTCAGCGACGGGTGACGAGCTGGTCCGTCTCGCGCCACCCCGGCTGCTGTCGCTCGACCAGGCGCTGGAGTTCATCCGGGAGGACGAGGCCGTGGAGGTCACCCCCGCGAACGTCCGGCTGCGCAAGGTCGAGCTGGACCCCGCGATCAGGGCACGGGCCACCAAGCGGGCGAAGGCCGGCGCGGCCCCGAGCTGAGCCGCCGCGGCCGCGGTCGACCCGGGGAGGTCACCTCGCAGGATCGAAGTCTCGAACGGTGGCAGCGAACCGTACTGGGTCCACCCGGTGCGGGTCGTGGCCGTGGTCGGTCCACACCACCTGCTGGACGTCCTCGAGACGTTCGGTGTTGTCCTCGATGCGGGGTTCGTCGTGTCGGGCGAACACCTTGCCGGTGAGTTCCCGGCGGCTGTGGACCGAGGTCTTGTCGAAGACCTTCTTGAGGTGGTCCTGCACGGTGGAGGGGGAGATGGTCAGGGCTGCGGCGATCTCGGCGGTGGAACTGCCCTGCAGCACCTGCCGGGTGATCTCCTCCCCCCGGCCTGTCAGCCCGTAGGCGGCCATCAGCAGCGAGGTGATCCGGGCCGGCGCGGCCGGCTGGATCGTCATCGCCCCCCGCTCGATGTCCGAGCCCAACCGCACGCTCCGCATGCCAGCCACCTTCCCTGGCTCCCCCAGCCCCCCTGTGACCAGATGTCCCTCGACGGCGCAGCCCCCAGCTTCCTGGGATGGCCACGGCCGTGGTCCATCGCGATGCTGACCTCAGGCCCAGACGGGCCGTTCGACGCCACCGCAGGGAGGACACAGACGATGCATGCTGGACCAGACCAGTTGACCACCGACTTCCAGCAGGACGGGATCGACATCCGCAGCGGTCGGTGGGGCGAGATGCACATCGGCCGGTACACGCTGCCGGCCGGGACCGACCTGAGCCCCTTCTTCGCGGCGATGCCGGACGGGCTGTGCGCCGGCGACCATTACGGCATCGTCCTCGAGGGCGACATGACGATCCCCTACGGCGACGGTTCCGAGGAGACCACGCGGGCTGGTGAGCTGTTCCACTGGCCGGCGGGGCACACCGGCCGAACAGAGCAGGGCGTCGTCTTCGTCGCCGTCACGCCGCTCGCGCAGCAGACCGCCATGGAGGAACGGATGGCCGCCGCCGCCGGCTGAGCTTCGCGGCCCCACGAGACGCCAACGAGGAAGGTTCGATCAGATGCCGATGCCCGACGGATCGACGGCAACGGGAGCCCCGGCGGCTGATGCGGGGACCGGACCGACCGTGAGGTTGGTCGAAGGCGATCGGCACGGCCCGGAAAGGCGCCGTCCGGTTCGCCCGGGTGGCTTCCCCTGCCCCTCCAGGCGCTGCTGTGCGGCCTGACCGTTGCGGTCATGGCCGTCCTGGCGTGTGTGGCGCGCGGGCCTTAGGGCACGTCGCCGACATCACCCGTCCGGAGGTGCTGGCTACGGCCATCACCAGGTGCTGCTTCCTTTCCGCACGGCATCTGACCGGAGAGGAACACACCAGCACGACGGCCTGGCGATGGAGGACGAGATGGGGCCGCAGTCGGACAACGTCGAACGCCATGACCTGTGCATCGTGGGAGCGGGGGTCGCTGGACTGAACGCCTTGGTGGTCGCCTCCAAGTACCTCGGGCCGGACGCCTCGGTCGCGGTCGTGGACCGCCGGGAACGCCCCGGTGGGATGTGGGTCGACACCTACGACCACGTGCGGTTGCACCAGCCGCACCCGATGTTCACCGCTGGCAACATCCCCTGGCAGCTCGACGAGGACCCCTCGCACCTGGCGACCGTGGACGAGGTGCGCAACCACCTGCAGCACTGCTACGAGGTCGCAGCACAGCGGACGAACATCGTCGAGCGGTTCGGTTGGGAGGAGGAGTCCCACGAGGAGCGCGGCGGTGTGGTGCGGATCAGCTGCCGTTCCAACGCCGGTGAGCTCCGCGTGATCGAGGCCGACCGGCCATCCGGGCACCCGGCTTCGCTATCCGACCGAACGTGTCGCCTCACAACGAGCCACTGCCGCTGTCCAGCACCAGGGTCCACTCGGTCTCGCCCGATCACACCGACCTGCGCGGCTCCGAGATCGCCGCCGGTGAGGCACCCGTGTGGGTGGTCGGCGGTGGCAAGACGGGGATGGACACCGCCCACACGCTCGTCACCACCTACCCCGGGCGTGAGGTCAACCTCGTCGCCGGTTCCGGGGTGGTGTTCGTCAACCGCGATGAGATCTACCCCGCCGGCCTGCGACGCTGGTGGGCAGGAAGTACGGGGGGTGAGGTGTACGGCGAGCTCGCCCGGCGTTTCGACGGCACCAACGGGGCGGAGGTGCGCCGGTGGTTCCTCGAGCGGGCGGGTCTCAGCCTCGTCGACGAACCGGCGACCTTCATGCTCGCCAACCTCTCCGAGCGGGAGAAGCGCACCGTCTCGGACGGGGTTCGCCGCGTCCTGGTCGACCACCTCGAGGATGTCGT
>PWEU01000262.1 GCA_003554005.1 Nitriliruptoraceae bacterium | reverse complement strand
TCGTCCAGCGCCCGGGTGAGCAGCTCCATCAGGCAGTCGGTACCCGTCGGGTCGAGGTAGCGCAGCATCACGCGGCGTTCGGTACGGCGCCCCGCCAGCAGCCGCTCGTAGCGGGCGTGGTCGTGGTCGTACGCGGTGCCGGTGGCGGCGTAGCCCCGCTCGTCCCGCACCACGTTGCCGTCCACGTCGAGGACCTTCAGCAGCAGCTCCAGGCGGGTCCGGCGGATGTTCACCCGGGTCTCCAGCCGGGGCAGCGACAGGGGCCCCTCCGCGTCGCCCAGGGCGGTGAGGATCTCCTCCACCTCGGCCTGGGTGGGAACACCGGCGACGTCGAAGTGGTCCCAGAGGGTGGCGTCGTTGGCCGTGGGAAGACACACCACGTCGGTGGGCTGGCCGCCGCGTCCGGCCCGTCCGATGGCCTGGTAGTAGGCGACCGGCGACGACGGCGCACCGAGGGGGACGACGAACCCGAGGTCGGGCTTGTCGTAGCCCATCGACAACGCGGTGGTGGCCACGACCGCGTCGTAGGCGTTGTCACCGAGCGCGTCCTCGATAGCGGTCCGCGCGGCGGGGTCCAGGCGGGAGGTGTAGGCGACGACATCGCACCCGACCTCGGTGAGGAAGGCGGCGGTGCGCTCCGCCTCGGCGACGGTGAGGGTGTAGATGATCCCGGAACGACCCTCCGGGGCGCGTTGCCGGAGGTAGGCCGCCAGGAACGCCAGCCGCTCCTCGTGGCGGTCGCGGTGGACGACGTGGAGCTCGAGGGTGTCACGGGCGAGTGCCCCGCGCAGCACGAGCGTGTCCCGACCCGCGCCGCCGGCCGGGGTCACGTCCCGCAGCTGCTCGGCGACGTCGGTGACGACGCGGTCGGTGGCCGTCGCCGTGCAGGCCAGGACCGGGACCGCCGCCGAGCGGCGGGTGGCCAGCAGGTCCAGCACGTCGCCGATGCGGCGGTAGTCGGGCCGGAAGTCATGGCCGTGATCGGAGATGCAGTGGGCCTCGTCGATCACGAGCATGCCGATCTCCCCCACCAACCGTTCCAGGATCTCCCGTCGGAACCGGGGGTGGTTCAGCCGCTCGGGGGAGATCAGCAGCAGGTCCACCTCGCCGCGCTGGGTCGCGGCCTCGATCGTCCGCCAGTCGTCGGGGTTGGGGGAGTTGATGGTCGCCGCCGCCAGGCCCATTCGGCCGGCGGCTGCCAGCTGGTCGCGCATCAGCGCGAGCAGCGGGGAGACGATCAGGGTCGGACCGGCACCGCGGTCCCGCAGCAGCCGGGTGGCGATGAAGTACACCGCGGACTTGCCCCCCCCGGTGCGCTGGACCACGAGCGCCCGCGCGCGGTCGTCGACCAGCGCGGTGATCGCGACGGCCTGGTCGTCGCGGAGCACGGCGTCGTCACCGGCCAGGGCGCGCAGGTGTCCCTCGGCCGCGCGGATGACATCGCTCACATGGCCCCCCTGGTGTGCCCGGTGTGGTGGTCGGTGGCGATGGTGGCACGTCGCTGCGACCTCAGGCGCACCCCGGCGCCCGAGCGGGACCTGCAGGCTCCCCCGCGCCCTGGCAGTATGCCGACCGTCGGCGCGCCCGCCGGCCCGTGGCCACGACGCCTGACGGTCGGGGTTGCGGAGCGCGACACGGACGGAGACGGGGGTGGCGATGCCCGACACGACCGACCTGGCCGAGCTGTACCGCGACCTCCACGCCAACCCCGAACTGGCCTTCGCCGAGCACCGCACCGCCGGCATCGTCGCCGGCGAGCTCCGTCGCAGCGGGTACGAGGTCACCGAGGGGATCGGGGGCACCGGCGTGGTCGGGGTGCTGGCCAACGGCGACGGACCAACGGTGCTGCTGCGGGCCGACATGGACGCGCTGCCGGTCGAGGAGCGAACCGGCCTGAGCTACGCCAGCACGGTGACCAGCCTGGACGCCAGCGGCGCCGAGGTGGGGGTGATGCACGCCTGCGGCCACGATGTCCACACCACCTGCCTGCTGGGTGCCGCACGGGAGCTGGCGGCTGACCGCGGCAGTTGGACAGGCACACTGGTGTGCCTCTTCCAACCGGCGGAGGAGGTCGGTGCCGGCGCCCAGGCGATGCTCGACGACGGCCTCTACGACCGCGTTCGGCGCCCATCGGTCGTGCTCGGGCAGCACGTCGCCCCCCTTCCGGCCGGGCTACTGGCGGTGGAGCCCGGCCCCGCCTTCGCCGCATCCGACACCTTGCGGATCACGCTGCACGGCCGCGGCGCCCACGCCTCGCGACCCCAGACCGCGGTCGACCCGGTCGTGCTGGCCGCCGCAACGATCCTGCGCCTGCAGACCGTCGTCGCCAGGGAGGTCCCCCCCACCGAGGGCGCTGTCGTGACGGTCGGCGCTGTCGCGGCGGGCACGGTCGCCAACGTCATCGGAGATCGCGCCGAGCTCCAGGTGAGCGTGCGCACCTTCTCCGAGGAGGTCCGGGCGCAGGTGCTCGCCGCGATCGAGCGGATCGCCCGGGGGGAGGCCGAGGCCGCAGCGGCACCTCGACCGCCCGACATCGAGATGGTGCACTCCTTCCCCGCGGTGCACAACGACCCCGACGCCGTCGAGCGCACCCGACCGGCACTGGCCTCCGTCGCCGCCGCCGTGGTGGCCCCCGGGCCCGTCACCGGCAGCGAGGACGTGGGACTGCTCGCGCGCGCCGTCGACGCGCCCTGCGTGTACTGGCTCCTCGGCGGCGCCGACCCGGCGCTGTTCGAGCGCCTCGACGACCCTGCGGCCGTGGTCGCCCGTGTGGACGAACTCCCGTCGAACCACTCGCCCCACTTCGCACCCGTCATCGAGCCGACCCTCACCGTGGGCGTCCGGGCCCTGGTCGCCGCGGCGCGGACCTGGTTGTCGCCGTCGGACCAGCGCGGTGACCAAGGGTGAAGCGCCTCACGGCGAGCAGTGCGGTTCGCGACCGGGTCGGCGTTGCGGCACGACCGGGTCAGAGTTACACGTCCGCCAGTACCTCGGCGTGGACGCGCAGGTCGTCGGCGGAGAACAGCACGAACCGGACCAGCCGGACCGATGATGACTGATGGAGCACGTCCCGCACCGTGCCGAGCGCCACCTAGGCGGCGGGCCTGAGCGGGTACCCGAAGGCCCCGGTGGAGATCGCCGGGAAGCCCACGCTGGTGAGCTCCTCGTCGGCGGCCAACTCCAGGGCGCGGCGGTAGCAGCTCGCCAGCAGCACGTCCGCGGGCTCGTCACGGCCGTAGACGGGCCCGAGCGCGTGCAGGACCCTGCGGTTCGGCAGGTTGAAGGCGTCGGGGGCTACGACCTCGCCGGGCGCGATCGGCGCGAGCCCACGAGCGGCACGGGCCAGCTGGGGTCCGGCGGCCCGGTGGATGGCACCGGCGACACCGCCCCCGGTGGTCAGCTGCGCGTTGGCCGCGTTGACGATCGCGTCGAGGTCGGGCTGGGCGGTGATGTCGCCTTGGGCCAGCTCCAGCGACGCCTGCCCGACCGTGATCGATGTCTGCACCGTGGTCTCCTCGGTGTGTGCTCGGCTGGACCTCCACGGGAGCAGACCGGACCGCTCGCGTCCACCCCGGTCCGCCACCTCCCCTTGGACAGGTGCCGCGGACGGACGGCCACGGCGCACCGGGAAGGCCGCCGCCCGTCCGCCCAGCAGAGCCCCCTACGGTGGGATCAGAAGGTGCCGAACGCGCCGTTACCCGATCCCGACCCGTTGGGAGACCACGTGCTCCACTCCCGGATGACCGGCCGAACCCTGCTCATCGCGGCTGCTGCGGCGCTCGCGCTGGCGGCCTGCGGTCCGACCGAGGAGCCGGCAGACGAACTCGACGACCAACCCGTCGACGACCCGACCGACGAGCCGACCGACGACCCGACCGACGAGCCGACCGACGACGACCCGGCCGGCGAGCAGGACGCACCGACCGAGGACGACCCCGATCGCGACGAGCGGGCGGTCGAGCCCATCGCCGACGACCCCTCCACCGACCACAGGACGCGGGAGGGCAGCTTCGGTGAACGTCTCGAGGTGACCGAGGTGCGTGTCGGCACCCACGAGGGGTTCGACCGGGTCACCTTCGAACTCGACGGCGACGGCACCGTCGGGTGGTCGATCGGGTTCGAGGACGAGCCGACCGCCCAGGGCTCCGGGGCACCGGTCGAGGGCGCCGGCGACACCTCGCTGTGGGTCGCGTTGCAGCCACTGACCTACCCCGAGGATCCGGATGCCGGCCTGGCCGCGCCGGACCGCATCGCTGCCCCCGAGGGTGCGGTCGTGTTGACCGAGGTGGTGCAGGACACGCTGTTCGAGGGCTACCACACCTTCGCCATCGGACTCGACGAGACCGTCCCCTTCGTGGTCGAACGCCTCGAGGAACCCCAGCGGGTGGTCATCGACCTCGTCCCCGAAGACCGCGGGGGAGGTGACCCGGAGGGCCGTTCAGCAGGTCTCGAAGGGGCCGCAGGCCGCGTTCGCGTGCAGCTGGTTCAGCACGCTGGGGAACCCCGTGAGCGCCTCGACGAAGGCGTCGAAGCGGTCCTCATCGCCCTGCCCGCTGCCGGCCAGCCCGTCCGCGATCGCCACACAGACGGCATCGAAGCTCCCCATGGCCTGCTCGTGCCACTGCTCGGCGCCATCGGGTGGCTGCAGCTCCTCCACCGCAGAAGCGATCTCGAGGTAGCGCTGCTGATGGTCGAGCAGCTGGGCCTCGAGGGTGGGTCCGTCACTGACATCCGACAGCAGCTCGTCGAGGTCAGCGGAGAGCTCCATCGCGAGCAGCTCGAGCTCGAAGTTGGTCTCGAGGACGGCGCGCTCGTAGGCCTCGTCGGTCAGGGTGGTGCTCCCCTCCGTCGCCGCGAGGTCGCAGCGAAGCGCGGCGGCGTCCTCCGCAGGGTCGTCGGTGGGGTCCTCACCCGCATCGTCTCCGTCGTCCCCGTCGTCTCCCTCGTCCCCGTCACCCGGTGCGTCCGGCTCCACCTCGGGATCCGGCTCCACCTCGGGATCCGGCTCTACCTCGACGTCCTCCACCTCGGGTGGGTCGAGCTCCACGGCATCGGGGTCGGCGCCGCCGCAGCCGGCCAGGACCAGCGCCGCAGCAGCCACACACGCCGCGGACCTGCGGATCCGCGGATCCATCCACCGTGTGCACCGCATCCGGTCCCCCTCGACTATCGCCTCCGGTCCACCACCTCGGTGCCGGATCCGGGGCGGCGCCTCGCACCTGCTTCCTGCTGGCGGCACCAACCGTAGGTCAGGGATCGACAGGAGGGGGCGATCCAGCACGCATGCCGGACCGGTGACGGCCGCGTCACCGTCACAGCTCGGCTCTTGGGATACCGGACATCACGTCGGCGATCGGCCGGACGCGGTCGAACCAGACCTGCTCGGCGGGACGACGGGCGCCGTGCGGGTCGAGCAGCTCCCGGAACCGCGACAGCGGGGTGAAGGTGACCTTGCCGCCCACCAGGCCGCACATCGTGCTCTCAGGGTGGTCCTGCTCGAGCTGTCCGAGTAGGTGGTCCACGCATCGCACGGCCAGCCGGGTCGCCTGGATCCGGTCGAAGGGGCTCGGGTCACCCCCCTGCTGGACGTGGCCGAGGATCGCCTGCCGGACGTCGAACAGGCCCCCGCCCTCCTTCTCGAACAACGCCCACAGGAACGGGGTGGTGTACACCGGGTCGGCCCCCTCGCCGCGGATGATGACCCCGAGCCGCTGTCCGTGGCGGAAGCGATCGTTCAGCGCCTCCACGTCGTACTTGAGCCGCTCGAGCGTGATGCCCTCCTCCGGGGGGTAGACGAACTCCGCCCCGGTGGCCAACCCACTGGTCAGCGCCAGGTAGCCCGACTCCTTGCCCATCCCCTCGACCACGAACACCCGGGTCGAGGCCACGGCCGACTGCTTGATCTTGTCAACGTCCTCGACGATGGCGTTGAGTGCCGTGTCCGCCCCGATCGTCAGGCCCGTACCCGGCACGTCGTTGGAGATCGGGACCGGGAGACACACGATCGGGATGTCCAGCTCGGGGTGCTCACTCCTGGCTTCGCTGAGGGCGTGCGCCGCGTTGTAGCCGTCGAAGCTGCCGAACATCAGGATGCCGTCGAGCTGGTGGCCGGCGATCCGCTCGGCGATGGTCGGCAGGTCCTCCTCGGTCGGGGTGTAGCGCTTGGTACCGAGCTCCGCACCGCCGTGGGAGACCCAGCCGCTGACCGACATCCAGCCGAGCTCCTCCACCTGCCCGTCGCGCAGCCCAGGGAAGCCCCCCCGGACCCCGAACACGGTGTGGCCGCGGTCCATGATCGTGCGGACCGCGGCGCGCACCGCGGTGTTCATCCCGGGCGCGAGTCCACCTGCGTGGAGGATCGCGATCCGCTTGACGGGCTGGTCGGCGTCGGCCTCCCGGGGCCGGGCCCGCACCAGGGTCCGAAGCGTCTCGTAGGCCTCGATGAAACCGTAGCCCCGCAGCTCCATGGCCTCGTCGAAGCGCTTCTCCTTCAGTAGGCCGGCGACGGCCTGGGTCTTCTCGACCGCCTGCATCAGCGGCGAGGGGACGATGCGGTTCTCGCGGATCCCGATGAGCTGGGCCTCCTCGGCCGCGTTGCCGGCGACCAGCTCCTGGACGGCCTGGTAGCCGCACCGGGTCCCGAGGTTGCGGTCGAAGGCGCTCGGCGAACCACCCCGCTGGACGTGCCCGAGGATCGTGATGCGGGTGTCCTCCCCGAGGCCCTCAGCGAGGATGTCACGCACCCGCTCCGAGGTGATGCTGACCCCGTAGCGGTCCCGGGCCCCCTCGGCGACGATCACGATGTTCTGCCGACGCTTGATCTTGCGGCCATCCTCGACGGTGCGCCTGACCGCCTCCTCCCAGCTGGCGGTCTGGGGCGGCCGCTCGGGGATGAACACCCACTGCGCACCCGTCGCCAGCCCCGCCATGAGCGCGAGGTAGCCGCAGTTGCGCCCCATGACCTCGATGACGAAGGACCGCTGGTGGGACGAGGCGGTGGAGTGCAGCGCGTCGATCGCCTCGGTGATGCGGTGCAGCGCGGTGTCGGTGCCGACGGTCATGTCGGTTCCGAACATGTCGTTGTCGATCGATCCGACGATGCCGACCAACTGCAGCTGCGGGGGCGCGTCCGCGAGCTCCTGCTCGAGCTCCCCCGCCTCCACCAGCTCGGCCAACAGATCCGGCCATTCGCTGGACAGTAGGTTGGCGCCGGTGAGCGAGCCATCGCCGCCGATCACGACCAGGGCGTCGATGTCCCGGGTCACCAGGTTCCGAGCGGCCGCGCGTCGTCCGTCCCGGGTGCGGAACTCCGGGCACCGGGCGGTCCCGATCACGGTGCCTCCGCGATGCAGGATGCCGCCCACGTGGTGGGTCTGGGCCTCGACGATCGCCTCGCCGCCCTCGACCATGCCCACGTAGCCCTCGTGGATCAGGTAGGGCTGCACGCCGACATGCAACGCGGTGCGCACCACGCCGCGGACCGCGGCGTTCATGCCAGCGGCATCCCCTCCACTGGTCAGCACGCCCAGGCTGTGGGGGCGTCGGGCAGCGGACTTGCGGCTCTCGGTCACCGGTTTCCTCCGGGTCGTCAGGCAAGGGCGGGGGCGCGTGGCGGTGCTGTCCGGCCCTCACCCCTGGCCAGCAGGCGGTCACGGTGGGTCGCGTGGTCCGGAACCTGCCGGACGTAGACGGGGTCGGTCAACAGTGGGGAGGTCACCAGCAGATCGGCGGTGGCCCGGTTGCTGGCGACCGGGACGTTCCACAACGTGGCCATCCGCAGCAGGGCCCGGACGTCCGGTTCGTGGGGCTGGGCCGACAAGGGGTCCCACAGGAACACCAGCACGTCCACCCCGCCCTCGGCGATCATCGCGCCCAACTGCATGTCACCACCCAGCGGTCCGCTCTCCAGGCGCAGCACCTCGAGGCCGAGCTCATCCGCGAGGAGCTGCCCGGTGGTGCCGGTGGCGACGAGACGGTGCCCGGCCAGGACCTCCCGGTTGTGGCGGGCCCACGCGAGCAGATCCGCCTTCTGGCCGTCGTGGGCCACCAGGGCGATCGTGCGCAGCGGCGGCTGCGGGGCCATGCGGCTCTCCCGGTTCGGTGTCGGTCGGTGGTCGGGTGCTGGGGTCGTCACGGGTCCGGCGCGTGCGGATCGTCAGGCCCAGCCGAGTTGGTGGAGCCGATCGTCGTCGATGCCGAGGTGGTGGGCGAACTCGTGGACCACGGTGACGTAGACCTCCTCGACGAGGTGCTCCTCGTCCTCGGCGAGCGCGCACAGCGGCAGCCGGAAGATCCTGATCACGTCGGGGGTGGCCCCGCCGTAGTCCTCGCGCTCGGTCAGGGGGATGCCCTCGTACACACCCAGCAGGTCGGGCTCCTCGTCGTGGGTGTCGTCGACCAGCACGACCACGTTGTCGAACTGCGCCCACAGCTCGTCGGGCACGGCGTCCATGGCCTGCCCCACCAGCTGCTCGAAACGTGACATCTCGACGGCGTCCATCACGTCAAGGCTAGGCGGCGGTGTCTGGCGCCGGAGGACGGGGCCACCCGGAGGACGGCCACCCCCGCGGTCTCACACCTCCGCGGGCCGGGTGGCCAGCACCCAGCGTTCGAACCCCGGCACGCTGAAGGCCAGGCGGCCGCGCTGGGGCGCCCAACAGATACCGAGGTCCAACAGGGAGCGGCGCGCGGGTGAAGCGGCCTGGTGCGTGATGTCGACGACGTCGAGCAGGTCACCCATGGCCGCCTCTCCACCCTGCTCGGCCAGGGCCTGGACCAGCAGCTGGGCGCGCCCCGATGGCACGCGGCGCCACCGGGTCGCGTAGAAGTCGTCCCCCCGGACCCGCACCCTGGCGCCGGCGGCCCTGGCAACGGGCAGCTCGATGCGCAGGGGGTCGGTGGCGAGGTCCCACAGCGCCTCGCCCCACAGCTGGACGAACCAGGGGTAACCGCCCGAAGCGTCGTGGACCGCTTCGAGGACGGCGGCGTCGACCGACGCGCCGGCGACGCGGTCGAAGGGGCGACGGATCGCCTCGGCGGTGCCGGCCCGGTCCAGCAGGCCGAGGTCGACGCGCGCCAACCGCTCCGTGTAGGTCTGGCCCTCGTCGAACAGGTTCTCGGCCGCCGTCGGTAGCCCCGAGAGCAGCACCCCGAAGGGGCGGTCGTCCTGGGCCGCAGCATGGGACGCTCGCAGCAGCGGCCCCAGCAGGACGTCGCCGGCCTCGTGGACCTCGTCGATCGTCAGCAGCACCCCATGGGAGGAGCGCCCGGCGAGCTCGGCGAGATCACCGATCAGGCCCTCGAAGCGCTGGGCGTCGGCGCGCCCGGCGAGCTCGGGACCGCGCGAGCCAGCTCGCACCGTGGCCAGCCCAGCGAGGCTGACTGCCGGTTCCGATGCGACCAGTTCCTCCAACCCGCGGAACAGCACGGCGGTCGCCCGGGCGAGCTCCGTGTCGTCGCGGTCGGCCTCCACGTGGATCGTCGCCAGAGAGAGCTCCCGGGCTCGCTGGCGCACGTAGGCCAGGAGCGCGGTCTTGCCGACCCCCCGCACCCCGCGGTAGAGCACGAACTCCGGCGCGACCGAGGCCGCCAACTGCTCCACGACGATGCGGGCGCGCAGCAGCGCGTCCTCACGACCTCCGAAGTCCGGCGGGATCCGGCCCATACCGGGCCGGAAGGGGTTCGCGGCGGCCGCCAGCGCACCCCCACCGATGGTGAGGTCGTCGAAGGGGTTGGGCACCCATCTCCCCATGGCTCGCGAGCTCATCATGCTACTGCCAGGAACCCCCGAGACACGGAGCCGACCCCGCGCCGGCAGGCGGAGCACGGCCCGGGAAGCGCGCTCTGCGAGGTGATGTGCGCGCGTGGCCACCCACCTCCTGGGGACAGCTTGGGGACGACCGGTGGACATCCTGTGACTTGCGGGTTCCCCCTGGACATCGGCGGTGCGAGCGGCGTAGGTTCGCTCTCGCCGGTCGGGAACGGACTGCGGATCCCCGGTCGGACACCCAGGAGCTTCGTACAGGGGCAACCGGGTGCAGGTGGAGGGCTCCGGCCCGCCGATGTGGACCCCGGAACGTGACGGCAACGCATCGGTCGAACCCCGCGAGGGGTGAGCCACCGAGCGGAAGGCCGAGAGGCCGACCGTTGAGCCACAGCGGTGCTGTACCGCCGAGGTGGTGGTGGCACCCGACGCAGCGGGTGACACTGACGAGACGCTCGTCCGCGAGGATGGGCGGGGCTGCGGCCCGAGCGACGTGGCCACCTCCGGGTGGCGACCCGCACGGCGCGGCGGTCACGACGGAGGTCCCCAGCGGACCACCTCGCTCGCGACGGTGAGGTACGGCAGGTGCTCGTGAGGGCACCCGACGTCCCGATCCGAGGTGGTGACGGGTGCCGTGCTCGGACACGGTGCAGCGGCCACCGACGGCTGGGTCACACCTTCGGGTGAAGCCCGCCGCCCGGTCCGCCGGGTGGTCGCCGGCCCGACCGACCTGCCCCCGAGAGGGGATGGAGTGGTCAGGACGACGAGCCGGTGTTCCACCACCCGAGTGGAGCTGTGGAACACGACGCGACGCCCCGGAGGTCCTGAGACGGACGCCGGGGCGTTCGCGCGTGTCAGGGCGCGTCAGCCGGCGATCACCCGCACCAGTGCCGCGACGCCACCCACCCCGGCCCACCACAGGACACCAGTCCGCACGCGCTGGGGTGACAGGATGCGCAGCAGCGGCCGGCTCAGCAGCAGTCCGGCCAGCAGCAGCGCGGACAGCAGGACGCCGACCAGCGCCTGGGTGCGGGTGAACGAGCCCACGCCAGCCAGGCCCACCAGGGTCAGCACGATGCCGACCGCCCACACCAACCCCAGGGTCGGTCGCACCACCGCCGGATCACGATCGCGGTACAGCAGGGCGATCGGCGGACCACCCAGGGCCGTCGCGGCGCCGGTCACGCCGGAGACCACGCCGGCCGCGACCTCCCGGCCCGGGGTGACCTCCAACCGCCAGCCCCCTGCCGCGGCCGCGACCGCAGCGAGCAGGACCACGGCGACCAGCGCCGTCAACCAACGCACGTCGACCACCACCACGATCCCGGTGCCGATCACGATCCCCGGGACCCGCCCCAGCATCAGCCGGTTGGCGGAGGGCCGGTCCAGCTCGCCTCGTCCCACGATCGCCATCGTGACCGAGAGCGGCAGGGCGGCGACCAGCATGGCACCCGGGAGCAGCTCCGGGGCGGTGAGCGCCAGCGCCGGCACGGTCGCGAACGCCGCACCGAAACCGACGATCGATTGCGCGACCCCACCGAGGACCGCCGCGGTCACCACCAGCACCAGGCCCACGACGCCGATCGACACCGCCAGCGCACCGAGGGTCCCCGCGAGCACCTCCATCGACGACAGCACGTCACTCGTCCTCACGGTCCCGGTGACCTCGGCCGTCCTGGGCACACCCGTCACCCGTTCGCGTCGGCGACCAACTGCTCTGGCGAGGGGCCGTAGCGTAGGGGCCGCGACGTCCCTGCCGGGACGTCCCATCGCCCGCTAGCGTCGAGGGTCAACGCACCCCATGGAGGAACCCACGTGAGGATCGGCATCCTGACCGGCGGCGGCGACGTCCCCGGCCTCAATCCCTGCATCAAGGCGGTCGTCGACCGCGTCATCGACGACGGCCACGAGGTCATCGGTCTGCGACGCGGCTGGGCCGGGCTGCTCGAGTACGACCTCGACGATCCGGAGGGCTCGAGCGAGCGCCACGTGATCCCGCTGAGCCAGGACGTCGTCCGCAAGATCGACCGTACGGGCGGCACCTTCCTGCACACCTCGCGGACCAACCCGCAGCGGGTCCGCGACAAGGAGGTCCCGCCCTTCCTGCGCGACGAGGCTCTGGGTGAGGGCCCCCACGACTTCACGGCCCACACCCTGCGGGTGCTCGACCACCTCAACATCGATGCGATGATCCCGATCGGTGGCGACGACACGCTGTCCTACGCCCTGCGCCTGCACGAGGAGGGCTTCCCCGTCGTCGCCATCCCGAAGACGATGGACAACGACGTCCACGGGACGGACTACTGCATCGGGTTCTCCACCGCCGTGACCAGGTCGGTGGAGTTCATCCACCAGCTGAGGACCTCGACCGGCTCCCACGAGCGGATCGCCGTCGTGGAACTGTTCGGCCGGTACTCCGGCGAGACATCGCTGATCAGCGCCTACCTCGCCTCGGTGGACCGCGCCATCATCTCCGAGGTCCCCTTCGATCCCGAGCGGCTGGCTGCGCTGCTGATGGAGGACAAGCGCCGCAGCCCCTCCCACTACTCGATGGTGACCATCTCGGAGGGCGCGACCTCCACCGGTGGGGACATCCACCTCTCCGGTGAAGAGGACGCCTTCGGCCACCGCAAGCTCGGTGGTATCGGGCAGACCACCGGTGAGATGATCAAGCAGCTGACCGGTGAGGACATCATCGTCCAACAGCTCGGCTACCTGATGCGCTCGGGCCGCCCGGACTCACTCGACCTCATGGTCGCCACCAACTTCGCCGTGATGGCAGCCGACCTGGCGGTCGACGGTGAGAAGGGTCGCATGGTGGCGCTGCGCAGCGGCACCTACACCAACGTCCCCATCACCGTGACCGGCTCGGGCGCGCGCCGGGTCGACGTCGATGCGCTGTACGACGTCGACGCCTACCGACCCAAGGTCCGCCAGGTCGCCGGCAAACCGATGTTCCTGTACTGAGGACCGCGGCGCCGCGGGAGCCGCCAGGAACGTGAGGGGCGAGGCGTTGCAGCCACCGTCCCGCGCCTCCCTACCCCTACCCCTACCCCGAGCGTTGCCTGCGCGCCGGGGGTACCCCGGACGTACGGCCAGATCGGCCAACGGACCGCCGGCCGCGCCAGGGGTAGGGTCGAAGAGCCCGTCTGAGGATGGATCCATGCGGATCACGCTCCTACCCTTCAGCGCCGCGCTCCTGACGGCCGCGCTCCTGGTCGTCGCCTGCGAGGTGGAACTCGAGGGGGAGCCTCCCGAGGTGTCGATCGGTGACGTCACCTGGTCCGACGACCAGATCGAGGTCGAGGTGACGACGAACCTCCCGGAGGGTGCGATCCTGGCCTGGCAGGTGGTCGAAGGCGACGACCTGGACCTGGTGGACCCGGTCGACGTCGCCGGTGTCACCACCGTCACCGATGACGGGGCCGCATCCGTGGTCGCGGATGTGAGCGGGTTCACCGACGACCAAGCTCTGGGGGAGGTGTCGTTCGCGCGCTTCGCCGAGCAGCCGGCCGAGGTGCTGCAGGACTACGACGTCGAGCAGGAAGCCAGCGACGAGTCGTTGGTCCGCCGCTGACCGCAACGGCCGATGGCGTGGCGACGCGCCCAGGCTCACCCGCTGCCGGCGGGACGCTCCGGAACACGACGCAAGGCGTCGAGGAACAGGGCCGAGACGGCGAGGGCCACCAGCATGAACCCAGCCGCCGTCAGGGCGGGTTGCCTGCCCGCGGCCCGCACGACCGGGCCCCAGAGCAACGGTGAGGCGAACTGGCCAAGGAACAGCGCGCTGGTCATCACGCCGATGAGTCGTCCTCGCAGCCGGGCAGGCGCAGCGTGCGCGACCCAGCCGACCAGGTTCGGCACCATCAGCCCGAGCCCGGCACCGCCGAGCAGCACCCCTGGCGCGACGACCCCCAGGTTCCCGGCCAGTCCGATGGCGAGGTACCCGGCCCCGGTGACACCGAAGGCGACGGCGAGCACGGTGGCGCGACGTCGGCCGGACGACAGCCGCGCAGAAGCCAGCGAGGCGCCCGCGTAGGCCAAGGGTGGGATCGCGATGAACAGGCCGGTCGCCGCGGGCCCGAGACCGAAGGTTTCCTCCAGCAGGAACGGCAACTGAACGGGGAGGAGGTAGAACGCGATCTGGACCAGGGTCAGCAGCGCGACGCTGACGGCGACGATCCCGAGCGCGTTGCGCTCCCCCGTCGGGACCGAGGCCCCGTCAGCTGCTGCCAGCGACCCGTCGACGGCACTGACGGTGCCGGGCCCGGGGACGACGTCGGCCCGCCGCAGCGACCCGGTGCCCACGCGAGGCGGCTCGGGCACGAGCCGCAGGACCGCAGGGAGCAGGAACCAGGCGACCGGGTAGAGGGTGAAGGACCACCGCCATCCGACGCCCGCCAGCAGGCCGCTGATGATCGTGAACACGGTCCCCGACGCGCCCATCACCGCCGCCTGGCGCGCCAACATGCGGCTCCGGGCCCGCCCGCCGTACAGGTCCGCGATCAACGTGGTGACGGACGTGAGCGCCGCGGCGATCGCCAGACCCAGGCCCACCCGTCCGGCCAGGAGACCGGTCAGCGACCCCGCGACGAGGCCGGTCCCGCCCGCCGCGCCGTAGAGCACGATCCCGGCCACGAGCACCGGGCGACGACCGATGCGGTCGACCAGGGCCCCCGCACCCGACGCCGTGACGGCGATGACCAGCGCAGGCAGCGTCAGCACCAGGGGGACGAGCAGGTCGGCACCCGGGACCGAGGCGAACTCCCGCGCGATGGAGGGCAGGGCCGGGGCGACGATCGTCGGCGCCATGACGGTCAGGGCGCTCGCAGCCAGCAGCGTGACCGCGGGGGCCGAGGAGGCGGCCAGGGCCGGTGGTGGCCCACCGTGGCCGTCCGCGAACCGCGACATGCTGCCTCCTCCTTCACGGGCCGTTGCACCCGTGCTCGAGAGCGACCGCCGTCGGATCCTGGAGTCAACCCGATGCGCGAGCGGGCCGTTCGACCGAGCACCGCGGTGACGGGCCGCCTACCGTCAGGGTCGTCGTAGCACCGAGCACGAGGGAGGACACCCACCGTGGGACTGAACATCGATGACCTGGCGATCTCCAGCCGGGAGTTCGCGCCAGGCGGCCCGCTCGAGGACCGGCACGCCAACGACCGCGAGAACGAGGCACCGTCGTTGCTGATCGACGGCGTCCCCGACGAGGCGGTGGAGCTGGCGATCGTCTGTCACGATCCCGACGCGCCGCTGCCCGATGGCTTCACGCACTGGACGCTGTACGGCGTCCCCGCCGACGCCACGGAGCTGCCCGCCGACGCTGACCGGCACTACCGGCCGGGGCCGAACGACTTCGGCTCGACCGGCTACGGCGGACCCCAGCCGCCCGACGGGCACGGCGTGCACCACTACTACTTCTGGGTCTACGCGCTGTCCCGGCCGGTGGAGGGCACACCCTCACGCCGGGAGTTCCTCGACACCTACGCTGATGCCATCATCGAGCAGAACCGGGTGATCGGCACCTACGAGCGCTGAGCAACCCGTCAGCCCGCACGGACCGGCGCCCGGCGCCGGTCCGTCGCGTGGGGGTCTCTGTGGCCTGCCGACAACGGACGCCGCTCGCACCGGACGCCGGGCGCGGCGGCGACCCATCACCGAGGAGCGCAACCGATGGCACGTCACGAGGCCCTGGAGACCGATCCCGGCTGGCTCCCCGAGGACACGATCGAGTCGGTCCGGGGCCAGGTCCCCATCGTCTACGTCGAAGCCGTCCCGGTGCGGGTCGACCACCTCGGTCGCATCACCAAGGTCGGGTTGCTGCTGCGCGCCCAGGCCGACGGATCGGTGTCCCGGGCGGTGGTGTCGGGTCGTGTCCTCTACGGCGAGACCCTCCGGGAGGCCCTGTGGCGTCACCTCTCCAAGGACCTCGGCCCCGAGGCGAGCCCCCGCATCCCCAGCGGCGTCGCGCCCTTCACCGTGGCCGAGTACTTCCCCGACCCGGAGCGCTCCGGCTTCCACGACCCCCGGCAGCACGCGGTGGCCCTTGGCTACCTCGTCGCCTGCGACGGCGAGTGCCGACCCGCCCAGGACGCCCTGGACCTCGCCTGGCTCTCCCCCGACGAGGCCGTGGACCCCTCGATCGCCGGTGAGATGTCCTCCGGTCACGGGCGGCTGGTCCGTCGCGCTCTGGCCTTCGCCGGTCAGTTGCCCTGACACCTCGTGGCCGCGGCCGGCCCCGTCGGGAGCCAGGGGCCCGATCCCGGGACGCGGACGCGTCAGGTGGTGACCAGCAGCACGACGCCGGCGACGGCCAGGACGATCACGCTCGCCACCGTCGACCGCGCCACGAGCGACAGCCCGACCAGATCGCTGTCGTCCTCGAACCAGCGTCGCCGCGCCTCGCTGCGGGCCGACCCCTCCAGCAGCGCCGCCAGGGAGACGACCACCAGGCCCGCACACAAGGCGGCCACCACCGGCGAGTCCCGCACGATGGCGACCCGGACCATCGCCGTCGAGGCGGTCGCGGCCGCGAGGCCGGTCCGGCGCCAGGCCAGGCTGGTGCGCTCGGGCTGCAGGCCGGGATCGACGCTCACGGGATCACGTCGATGAGCGCGATGGCGCCGATCAGGGCGATGCCGAGGATCGTCGCGAGCACCACGACGGCGCCGATGCCCGCCGGCAGCGGTTCCCGGCGCCGCAGGGCGCGCTCGACCCGCTGCCACTGCAGGTAGCCCAGGCTGGCGGTCACCGCCCCCCCCAGGAACGCCGCGCCGGCGGTGACCTCGACCAACCACTCGGGCGTGATCAACTCCGACAGCGCCACGACCGCCACCCCGGCGACCACCAGCGCGAGTGCCGTGCGCAACCAGGCCAGCAACGTCCGTTCGTTGGCCAGGGTGAATCGGGGGTCCGGCTCCTGCCCCTCGCCGAACACCCGCCGAGGTCGCCGGGTGTCCACAGCTGGCTCCTGCTCGCGGTCGCTGGCACCGTAGCCGCCGGCGGGTACCGCCCACGACGGAGCGGGCTCAGCCCGTCGGGCCACCGTCGGCGGCACCGCCGAGCGCCCCGGCCGCGTGCGCCGCCTCCCGGATCGCCGACACCGCCCGTGCGAGGGTGTCCTCGCTCGTGCGGTGGCTCAGCACGGCCAGCCGCAGCACCACCCGCCCCTCGAGCATGGTGGAGGACAGCCGGACGTGCCCGTCGGCGTGGATGCGGGCGAGCGCGCGGTCCTGGGCCGCGTCGTCCCCGGGGACCCGGAAGGTGAGGATGGACAGTTCCGGAGCGGACACCACCTCGACGTGGTCGTCCGCCGCGAGCTCTGCGGCCGCCCACCGGGCGAGGTCCAGGGCGCGATCCAGGGCGGTGGTGAAGGCGTCGGTGCCGTGCAGCGCCAGCGGCAACCACAGGCGCAGACCCCGCCACTCCCGGGTCAGCTCCGGGCCCAGCGCGCTGAAGTCCGGGAGCGCCGGCGGCTCCTCCTCGGCGGCGCGCAGGTAGTCGGCCTCACCGGCGAAGGAGGCGGCGAGGTACGCCCGATCGCGCACCAGCAACGCACCGGTCCCGAAGGGCAGGAACAGCGACTTGTGGGGGTCGAGGGTGATGGAGTCGGCACGCTCGATGCCGGTCAGGAGCTGCCGGCCCCGCTCGGTGAGCTGGAAGAACCCGCCGTACGCGGCGTCGACGTGGAACCACACGCCGTACTCGCGGGCGACGTCGGCGAGCTCGTCCAGCGGGTCGATCGACCCGGTGTTGGTGGTCCCGGCAGCCCCCACCACCGCCACCGGCAGGAGTCCGTCGGCGAGGTCCTGCTTGATGGCGATCCGCACGGCCTCCGGGTCGAGCCGCAGGCCGTCCGCCGAGGCGCAGACCCGCACCTGCGCGTCGGTGAAGCCCGCGATCCACGCGGCCTTGCGCACCGAGGCGTGGGCGTGCTGGCCGACGTAGAGGCAGGCCCTGCCGACGTCGCCACTCGCGTGGGCGTCACGGGCGGCGACCACCGCGGTCAGGTTCGCGGCCGACCCCCCCGACAGCAGCAGCCCCTGGGCCGTGTCGGGTAGGCCGAACAACTCCGTGAGCCAGCTCAGCACGCCCTGCTCGAGGGCCACGGCCGCCGGGGCGAAAGCCGACAGGCCGGTGTAGCGGTTGGCCACCCCGCCGATGAGGTCTGCTATCGCGGCGGCCAACAGCCCGGAGCCGGGGATGTAGGCCAGCTCCCCGGGCGCGGCGTTGTCGGCGCCGGTGGCCAGTACCGAGCCGATCGTGGCCAGCGCGTCCTCCACCGGCGTCGGGGTCGCAGGAGGTCGCGCCGCCAGCAACTGGCGCGCCAGGTCGTCACCGCGGGGGTGACCGAGCACGTCGCCGTCACGGTGGGCCGCCATCAGCGTGCCCACGAACTCACCGGCGGCAGCCAGCAGCTCAGACGTCTCGGCCGGGGACGGATCCAGCCCGGACGTCTGGCCTGTCCCCTGCGTCCGCTCCATCCCTGCCCCTTCGCCGTCGGCTCCTGACGCCCCTGCGCCACCAACGCCGGCAGGATACGTCGACCAACGTACTGTCGGGCCCACTGGTGCGAATCTTGACGTTCCGTCTTGACGGTGGGGCGCTGTGCAACGATATGGTCTCCACCCCGCGAGATAGAGGCTGACATGTCCAGCACACTCGACGTGATCGACCAGCAGCTGCTCGCCGCGCTGCGGGCCGACGGTCGGCGATCGATCACCGCACTGGCGACACAGCTCCCCCTGTCCCGGAGCGCGGTCCACGCCCGGCTCGACCGGCTCGAGGAGGACGGCGTCCTCAAGGGCTTCGCGCCGGTGGTAGACCCCGCCACCGTCGGCGGGAGCATCGCCGCCTTCGTCCTGCTGTCGGGCGGACCCGGCTCCCGGTTGGAGCTCGAACCGCTCCGGGCCCAGCTGCACGCCCTGCCCCACGTGGAGTACGCGGCGTTGGTCACCGGCGAGGCCGACGTGCTGCTGCTGGTGCGCACCGACTCGCTGGAGCAGCTGCGGGGCTTCCTGCTCGAGGAGTTGGCCGCGGTGACCGGGCTGCGCGGCACGCTGACCCTGCTCGTGCTCGACGAGGTGATCCGTCGCCCCTTCCTGCTCCCCGGCGAGTAGCGACGGCGCGGCCGTCCGGGTCAGCCCGGCAGTCGGACCCCCGGGTTGAGCAGCCCCGCGGGATCGAAGGCCCGCGCGGTGGCCAGCATCGCGGCCACCTCATCAGCGCTGCGGCTGCGGGCGACCCACGCGCGCTTCTGCACGCCGACCCCGTGCTCCCCGTCGGGGCGCCCGCCGGCGGCGACGACCGCAGCGCACACGGCGTCCTCCACGGCCGGGACCCGCGGGATCGGCACGTCCAGCAGGTTGACGTGGAGGTCTCCGACCCCGAGGTGGCCGAACACCACCACCTCGCAGCGGTCACCACCGGCGCCCCGGACGATGGCCGGCAGGCTGTCGACGAAGGCGGCGAGCGCCGAGAGGGGGACCACCACGTCCAGCTTGACCACCGGTCCCGCCGCCGCCAGCGCCTCGGCGTGGGCCTCCCGGAGCTCCCATAGCCGGGCCCGGTCGGCGGCGTCCACACCCACCAGGGCGTCCAGGACCCCTGGGGCGCCCTCGGCGGCAGCACCGACCGCCGCCACGAGCCGATCGGCGACCGGCTCGGCCCCGGCCACCTCGACCAGCACCGCCGCCGGCGGCAGCGTCGCGAAGGGTGGCCGCTGCCCCGTCTCCTGGACCACCCGACGCAGCCCCTC
>PWEU01000281.1 GCA_003554005.1 Nitriliruptoraceae bacterium | reverse complement strand
CGTTGCCGTCCTTGTCGTGGGCGGCAGGTGCGGGCAGCAGGCCGGGAGCGTGGGTCGCGATGGCGGCTTCGAGGCGGCGCGGGGAGGGGTTGACCAGTGGGATCTCACCGACCAGGACGGTCGGCACGGTCTCGTCTCCGCCCGTGATGGCCCGCAGCTCCGCGGCGGCATCGGGGTCGTCCCAGATGTGGCGACGTGTCGTCGTGATCCCGGCGCGGTCGATCCAGCGCAGCAGGCGGCTGCAGAAGGGGCAGCCGGGTCGCCAGTACACGGTGATGGTCGCTCCCTCGTCGTCCCTCGACCGCTGCGTGGCCTCTGCCATGTGCACTCCTACGCTCCGTCGCCATGCACCACCGTAGGCGTGCGGGCCCGAGCCAGATCCCGGGGCCAGGTGAGCGCACCGCGTCCACCACCGATACCTGCACCGCACAACGATCGAACGCTACGGTCGCCGGCCCCGTGTCGGCATCCGCCACGTCCCTCGGCCCGCCGACCCCGGCGGTGCGCAACCGGAGCTGCCGTGAAGACCCTGATCCGCCTCCTCGCCGGGGTGACCTCCCGTTTCCCGTGGCTCGTGCTCGCCGCCACGCTCGTGCTGACCGTGGTGTTCGCGGCTCTGGCGGCGACCCTGGAGAGCGCCACTGGCCAGGAGGGGTTCTCACCCGACTCCGAGGAGATCCGTGCCTCCGAGCGCATCTCCGAGCTGTTCGGCGACAGCTCGACCTCGTCGGTGCTGCAGGTGATCGTCGCGGATGACGGCGGCGACGTGCTCACACGCGAGGCGCTCGAGGTGGTGGACGCGATCGCGGAGGGCATCGCCGCCTCCGAGGCGGGAGACGCTATCTCCGACCGGCCCGACGAGCCGGGGATCATCAGTTACCTCGCTCCGGTGCAGCAGGCCATGATGGCGCAGGGGCTCACGGTCGATGACCTGCCCGACGACGCGGCGGTCAAGCAGCTGTACACCGACGCGCTGGCCTCGGCGGGCCCCGAGCTCGGGTTCGCGTCCCAGCTGGTGCCCGACGGGGCGGGTGACACGCCCGAGATCGGGATGGTGCTGGTCTTCGTCGACACCACCACTGACATCGACGACCAGATCGACCGCGAGGTGGCGGTCGCCGAGGAGGTGCGGGAGGTCGACGCCACCACCTCGCTGGAGGTCGCCCCCTTCAGCTTCGCGCTGCTGTTCGGTGACCAGGAAGACTTCCTCGGTGAGGTGGCGGAGCTGTTCACCCTCGCCTTCGCGATCATCGTCGTGATCCTGCTGTTCGTGTTCTGGGTCAGCCCGATCGGGACCACGACCCGCCTGGCGTCGGCGCGGCGCATGCTGGCCGACACCTTGGTGGTCATGCTGACGATCGTGCTGGTCGTGCTGTGGATGAACGGGGTGGGGGCGCTGCTGCAGCGCGTCGGGTTCCTCGGCCCGCTCACCGAGGTGGCCCAGATCGTGCCGATCCTGCTGGTCGGGCTCGGGGTCGACTACGGCATCCACCTGACCTCCCGTTACCGAGACGAGGTGGGGGCGGGACGGACGGTGGACGGGAGCATGCGGACCGCGATCGGGACGGTCGGGGTCGCGCTGGTGCTGGCCACGGTGACCACCTCCATCGGGTTCCTCACCAACATCGTCAACCCGATCCCGGCGCTGCGTGACTTCGGTGTCCTGGCCTCGGTCGGCATCGTGCTGTCCTTCGTGCTGATGCTGACCTTCGTGCCGGCGCTGAGGATCGTGCTGGACCGCCGAGCCCAGGCGGGTGACCGGCTGCCCTGGGAAGGCCTGGGGGCGACGCGCGACCGGCTGCTGCCGGAGATCGCCGGTCGGACCTCGGTGCTGGCGGAGCGGGCGCCGGTGCCCACGCTCCTCGTGGCGCTGGTTCTCGGTGGCTTCGGCTACCTCGGCCTCAGCAACATCTCGACCGAGTTCTCCTTCACCGATTTCCTGCCGGAGGACTCCCCGGTCGTTCTCACCCTCGCCACGATCGAGGAGGCCTTCGGAGGCGGCTTCGGTGAGACGACGCAGGTGCTCGTCGAGGATGCCGAAATGACCGACCCCGAGGTCTTCAACGCCTTCGGCGAGGTCACCGCCGCCCTCGGTGACACCCCGGACGTGCTGACGGTGTCGACGCCCGATGGACCGGTGGCCTCGGCCACCTCGCCGGCCACGCTGGTGCAGCAGCTGTTCCTCCCGGGCCCCGACGGCACACCTTCGGCACCCGGGTTCGCCGAGGCAGCGGTCGCGGCGGGCTACGACCCGCAGACCGGGCGGATCGCCGAGGACGGGGACGTGGTCGCGTTGCTGGCAGCCGCCCGCGAGGCCGCGCCCGAGCGCACCGAGTCGGTCGTCGCCTTCGACGACGGCACCCCCGTCGCAGCCCTGGTCGAGGTGGACACCCAGGCCGGCGACGACCGGGCGCTCGAGCTCAGGGACGCGATCGCCGCGGATGCGACCGCGCTGACCGACGCTGGCGCGAGCATCGCGATCACCTCCAACGCGATCATCACCGCCGGCATCGTCGAGTCGTTGTCGGACTCCCAGGTCGCGTCGCTGTTCATCACGCTCATCGCCGCCACGCTGGTGTTGATGCTGACCTTCTGGATCGAGAACCGCCGGCCCTTCCTGGGGGTGCTGACCATGATCCCGGTGGCGCTGGTCGTGCTGTGGACCTTCGGGCTGATGTACGTGAGCGGGATCCCCTTCGGTCCGGTGACGGCGACGCTCACCGGTCTGGCGGTCGGGATCGGCGTGCCCTACACGATCCACATGGCCCGGCGGTTCGAGGAGGACCGCAACCGCTACGACTCCCTCGAGGAGGCGATCCGCGAGACCACCCGCAACACCGGGGGAGCGCTGGCCGGTTCGGCGTTCACCACCGCCGGTGGCTTCGGCATCCTGATCACCTCGACGTTGGTGCCCTTCCAGCAGATGGGACAGGTCACGGCCTACGCCATCGTGCTGTCGCTGGCCGGGGCGCTGCTCGTGCTGCCCTCGCTGCTGGTGCTGTGGGAGGGCTGGCACCGCCGCCGCGGGGAGCCGGTGGTGGAGAAGGAGACCGTCTCCATCGCGTGACGGATGTCCCATCTGCCCCATCGGTCGGGACCATCCGCTCTGTCGCACGGGAGCGAGTCCGGCTGGGCTGTGAGGGACCGTGCCGAGCCCGGGGCCGGGCTTCGAGGCTGGTGTCGCGGGGCTGATACCCCGGGGGCGGTGTCCCATCTCCGATGCAACGGGAGGCCACGACGTGCCCACCGACACGCCACCACGCGGCATCCTCTGCCCCTTCGATCTCCACGTCGATCCGATGGCGCGCTTCCTGAACTGCGAGCTCGCTGACGATCCCCACTACACCGGCCTCGAGGTCCAGTGGTTCGACGACGCCGAGCACGGGCGGGGGATGCTGGTCTTCCTCGAGCGTCGCGCCGACCGGCTGGTCGACTACTACGTCGAGCCGGGGTTGCAGGTTGATCGTGACAACTACGTCCTCGGGGCCGGGACGGGTGAGTGGACGCAAGCGAGCTTCGAGGTCGCCGAGCTGGAGATCGGTCCCACGGGGGTGCGCTGCCACGTCGCCTTCCCCGACCTCGCGGGGCGGGACATCGAGGTGGAGGTCGATGACCGACGCCCCGGTGACCGCGCGACGGGCAGCCTGCTGGCCCCGGTCGGCTCCGCGATCCTCGAGCCGGCGTCGCTCCTGCTCGTCCACCTGCATGGGTTCGACCTGGTGCGTCAGGGTGAGGACGCTCCCCGGGTGAGCATCGACGGACGTCAGGCGTCGACGGGGGTGCTGCCGGGCCGCGCCCTGCACGGTCGTGAGCTCATCAAGTACGCCGCCCCCTTGACCGTGATCACCCTCAACCGGGCACAGGACGGGCCGCTGCGGCGGGTCTCTGAAGGCGATGACGTTCGGTTGGATGTCGACGGCATCGCCGCTCTGCAAGGGCACGCCAACGACGACCGGGTGCGCTTCGAGCTCCGACCGTCGTTCCCCGACGTCGAGGCGCTGCCCGACCAGCACACCCGCACCGGTGCCTGGCGGGTGTTCCCCGGTGATCTGCCCGAGCTGGCCGGCGGCCGGTGGCGGGTCCACCGCGACGGTGACCAGATCGCCATCGACCTCGAGGTGACGCGAGGATGGCGACCGGGGCCGCTGCCGCCGCTCATGCGGACCGTGACCACCGTCCTGCCGGTGTTCCGTCGCTGGCCGACGACCTACCGGTGGCATGGGGTCGTGACGCTCGGCGAACAGCCGCGCTTGCGGTCGGGCTGGGAGCGCCGCGGCGACGGTGGTGCCGCGTACCGGCGGGCGACGGGGTCGGGGGGCTAGCAAAGAACTTGGGTAGGTCGTGAGCACGGGTTGCTAGGTGTTCGCGGGTTCGGTTCGTAGGTTGGCTTCCGGTCGTGGATCTGGTGGGACGGTGGACGCTTGAGGGGCCTGCGGGGGCCTTGGGGGCCTGCGGGGGCCTTGGGGTCGCCGCGGTCGCCGTCGTCCTGGCCGGCTCCTCCGAGAAGCAGCGACTATCTGCTGCTTCTCGGAGGCATCCTCCGGCAGGGCCCGTTCGGACCGCCGCCGGCCCCGAGAACCAGCGGATAGCCGCTGCTTCTCGCGGCCGTAGGCCATCGGGCGCCGTGTCGGGGCTTGGGGTCGCCGCGGTCGCCGTGACCGGGGCTGTGGTGCGTGCCGGTGTCGCCGACAGGGACCGGTTGGTTTCTCCACAAGCTCCACCACACCTGCTTGCATCGAACATGTGTTCGCCTAAACTGGTCCCAGTGGCGTACGCCCCTCATCGGATCGGTACCTCGCCTGACGATGGCGCCCCCG
>PWEU01000124.1 GCA_003554005.1 Nitriliruptoraceae bacterium | reverse complement strand
GCTCAAGCGCGGCATCGACAAGGCCGTCGAGTACGTCGTGGCGGAGATCGCCAAGCAGTCCCACGACATCGAGACCCAGGACCAGATCGCTCAGATCGCGTCCATCTCGGCCAACAACGAGCCGGAGATCGGCCGCGTTCTGGCCGACGCGATGGACAAGGGCGGCAAGGACGGGGTCATCACCGTCGAGGAGTCCCAGACCTTCGGGATGGAGCTGGACTTCGTCGAGGGGATGCAGTTCGACAAGGGCTTCATCTCCCCGTACATGGTCACCGACCCCGAGCGCATGGAGGTCGAGTTCGAGGACCCCTACATCCTCGTCGTGAACTCCAAGATCTCCGCGGTTCAGGACATGCTCCCGGTCCTCGAGAAGGTCATGCAGGGCGGCCGTCCGCTCCTGATCATCGCAGAGGACGTCGAGGGCGAGGCCCTGGCCACGCTGGTGGTCAACAAGATCCGCGGCACCTTCCAGTCGGCGGCCGTCAAGGCGCCGGGCTTCGGTGAGCGCCGCAAGGCCATGCTGCAGGACATCGCGATCCTGACCGGTGGCCAGGTCATCTCCGAGGAGGTGGGTCTCAAGCTGGAGAACACCACCATCGACCTGCTCGGTCGCGCCCGCAAGGTCGTCGTCACCAAGGACGAGACCACCATCGTCGAGGGCGCAGGCTCCGACGATGACATCAAGGGCCGGATCGCACAGATCACCGCTGAGATCGAGAAGACCGACTCCGACTGGGACCGCGAGAAGCTGCAGGAACGGCTCGCGAAGCTCTCCGGTGGCGTGGCGGTCGTCAAGGTCGGCGCTGCGACGGAGACCGAGCTCAAGGAGGTCAAGCACCGCATCGAGGACGCCTTGTCCGCGACGCGTGCAGCCGTCGAGGAGGGCATCGTCGCTGGTGGTGGCACCTCGCTGCTGCAGGCCGAGACCGGTATCGACAACCTCGACCTCGACGGGGACGAAGCCACGGGTGCCCGGATCATCCGCCAGGCGCTGTCGTCGCCGCTGTACTGGATCGCGTCGAACGCGGGCCTCGAGGGTTCGGTCGTCGTCGAGCGGGTCCGCGGCATGGAGGCCGGACAAGGCCTCAACGCCCTGACCGGTGACTACGAGGACCTGATCGAGGCCGGCGTCATCGACCCGGCCAAGGTCACCCGGTCCGCGCTGCAGAACGCAGCCTCGATCGCAGGTCTGCTGCTCACCACGGAGGCGCTGATCGCCGACAAGCCGGAGCCCGAGGGCGACGCTGGCGGCGGCGGCCCCGACCACGGCATGGGCGGCATGGACTTCTGATGCCCCCGGCTGGGGCTTGACGGCCTCCGCTTGCACAACCTCGCAGCACCTCGCAGCACCTCGCAGCACGATCGGCGGCCCCGCTTCGGCGGGGTCGCCGTCGTGTGCGCGCCGGTTCCGGTGCCGCCCAACCGGCTGCCAACCTCCAACGGCCTGGGATCGCAACGAAACGGCCACGAGGCGGTCGATCGGTTGCGATCCGAGCGGTGGCCGGTCGGCGCCGGCCTGGGATCGCAACGAAACGGCCACGAGGCGGTCGATCGGTTGCGATCCGAGCGGTGGCCGGTCGGCGCCGGCCACAACCTGCCGTGCCAGGCGGCCCCGGTTGTCCACAGCGGGCCCGAGATCCGCTGACGCCGTCCGCCTGTGGTGGGCGAAGATGCCGGCATGCCACAGCCCGCCCTCCCCTACCACCTCCGCTCCCGCGGCGGGCTCGCCACGGTCGCGGATCTCGCAGATGCGGCGGGGTGCTCGCAACGGGCCGTCCGGCGCCAGGCTGATCGCCAGGGCTGGGGGTGCCCCTTTCCGGACGTCGTGGGCCTGCCCCGGGCGCGCCCCAGCGCTCGTGATCACATCCACGCTGCAGCCCTCCAGGCCGCTGGCAGAACCGGTGACCCCGACCGCGACCTGGTGGCCGTCACCCGACTCTCTGCGTTGCATCTGCTGGGTCTCGGAGCATCGGCGCCCACACGGGTGGACCTGGTCGTTCCCGCCTGGCGCTACGTGAAGCCCGATCCACAGCTGTCGGTGACGCGTTCGTCCCACCTCGACGCCGCTGATATCACGGTCAGGGCCAACATCCCGTACCTGAAGCCGGCCCCACTTCTGCGTGATCTGGCCGCCATCCGTGACGTGGATCGGCTCCGCCTCGACGCCATCGAACTCCTCCGTCGCACAGCTGTGACCCTCGACGACGTCGAGGCGGTGCTCGCGCACGGCTCGGCCTTCCCCGGGAGTGGGCGCTTGCGCAGGGTCGTCAAGGAGCTGCGATCGGTGGGCCGGGTCGACTCGGCTCTCGAGTACCGGGCTCGGCAGCGCTTCCGCGCCGCTGGCATCGAGTTCGACCGGGGGCAGGTGCACGTTGCGGCCCCCATCGGTGGGCCGTCGGACTGGGCGATGCACCTCGACCTCGGCATCGCTGCGATCCGGTTCGGTATCGAGGTGGACTCTTTCGCTCACCACTCCTCGCCGGAGGCGCTGCGTCGCGACGCCGAGCGAGCCAACCGCCTGGCCCTGCTCCCCGAGGACTGGCGGGTCCTGCACCTGACCTGGTGGGATCTGCAGGATCGATGGCCCGCCTTCGTCGCCATGACCCGGGCGGTGATCGAGGCGCAGTCGGTGCGCCACCTCGGCCGTCCTTGGCCAACGTCCGGAGATCTCGTCCGCTGACGCAGCAGAGGACGGTGTCTGACCTCGCCGCGACGCCGGTTGCCATCTGTCACGACGCTGGCTGCGTTGTGGCACGCGTCGGGCGGCGATGTGGTGGGGGCGGGGCCGGGGCTGGGATCGCAACGATGTGACCGTGGAGTGGTCGTTTGGTTGCGATCCTGGCAGGGGCGTCGGGCGGCGATGTGGTGGGGGCGGGGCCGGGGCTGGGATCGCAACGATGTGACCGTGGAGTGGTCGTTTGGTTGCGATCCTGGCAACACAGGGGCTGGGAGAGCTGCAGGGGAGGAGGTCCCGGAGGGGCACCGGGCGCCAGTCGGTCGGCAGGTGGCGAGCAGAGGCCGGGGCGGTCAGCCGGCGGGCAGCCGAAGGACGGCGGCGTCGAGCGGGCCGAGGAGGACGGCCCCCGCGCCGTTCGCGTCCCCTGCGGCCCCCGCGGCCCCCGCGCCGTTCGCGGCCCCCGCGCCGTTCGCGGCCCCCGCGCCGTTCGCGTCCCCCGCGGCCCCCGCGGCCCCCGCGCCGTTCGCGGCCCCCGCGGCCCCCGCGCCGGCCGGACCCGCCGTCGTGGCCGCGGCAGCGAGCGGCGGCACGACCACCTCGGCGTCGGCGAGGAGGCCGCCGTCGGACCAGCCCGCCGCCGCGAGCACGTCGCCGAGGTCCACCGCCACCTCGCCGTTGTTGAGCGCCACCAGCAGTCGGTCGTCGTCGTGCACGCGCTCGAAGACCCAGACGTCGCCCTCGCCGAGCACCTCGAGGTAGCGGCCGGAGTGGAGCGCCGGCGTGGTGGTGCGCGCTCGGGCGAAGGCGGCGACGCGGGCCAGGAGCGCGTCGTCCCAGCTCGACCAGACCTCGTCGTCCCAGGGCATCGGCTCGCGGAACCAGCGGTCGGCGAAGTCGGCGCCGTCGGGCAGCGCGTCGGTCTGGGTCATGCCGACCTCGTCGCCGTAGTAGATCGTCGGCAGGCCGGGCAGGGTCAGGATGGCGGCGTAGGCCAGCGCGACCCGATCGAGGTCGCCGCCGGCCTCGTGGGCGAAGCGCGACTGGTCGTGGGAGGACAGGTAGGTCTGCTGGCGGGGAGGCTCGGTGTCGGGCAGGCCGGTCTCGTCGAGCGTGGCGGCGATCGGCATCGCCACGGCACGGACGTCACCGCCGCGGGCGAAGGTGGCCAGCAGCCGGTCGCGCAGCGGGAAGGCGGTGGCGGCGTCCAGGACGTCGCCGTAGGACTCGATCACCGCCAGCTGCGACCAGACCTCACCGAGCACCAGGGTGTCGGGCCAGCGTGCCTCCAGCTCCGCGTCGAAGGTGCGCCAGAAGTCCCGCGACGGCCCCTCGACGTGGTCGAGGCGGAAGCCGTCCACCCCCAGGTCGTCGAGGTAGAAGGGGAGCACCTCATCGAACACGTAGGCGCGGACCGGCGGGTGGTCGAGGTTCAGCTCCGGCAGCTCCGGCAGCCCCGCGAAGGCGGCGTAGCTGCTGGGGCAGTCGTTGAACTGGTACCAGTCGACGAACTCGCTGCCGGTGCAGTCGGCCTGGGCTGCGAGGAACCACGGGTGTTGGTCCGAGGTGTGGTTGAGCACCAGGTCGTAGAGCACCCGCACGCCCCGCTCCTGGGCGTCGGTGACCAGGCGTCGGAGGTCGTCCACGTCACCGAAGCGCGGGTCCACGTCCAGCAGGTCCGTGGGGTGGTAGCCGTGGAAAGCCGGGCCGGTGTTGACCGGCGACAGCCACAGGGTGTTGGCGCCGGTGGCGACCACGTGGTCGAGCCGAGCCTCCAGGCCGGCGAGGTCGCCGCCCATCCAGTCGGTGAGCGCCGCGGCGTAGTCCGCGTCGGCGGGGCTGCCGGCGACCTGGGTCGCGGGGGCGTCACCGTCGGCGAACCGGTCCACGAAGACGTGGTAGATGACCGCGTCGACCGGCCAGTCCTGGCTATCCGCGGAGTCCCAGGCGGGGGCCGGACCCGCGGCCGAGCCGGGCGAGCCGGCCTCGATGACCCCGGTGGCGAGCAGGACCCCGGGCAGCGCGAGCAGCGCGAGCAGCAGCGCGACCACCGCCGGGCCAGCCAGGCGTCGCATCGTCGTCGGCACGGTGACGTCCTCCTCGCACGGCCGTCCGGCGGGGTCAGCGGGGGCAGCGGGGGGCAGGGGCGGCCAGGG
>PWEU01000348.1 GCA_003554005.1 Nitriliruptoraceae bacterium | reverse complement strand
CGGGCGACGCTGGCCAACCGGCCCTTCGTGATCGCGCTGCTCGGCGCGAACGCCCTGTGGTTCGGCTTCAACATCGTGTCGTTGAACGTGCCGCTGTACGCCACCTCGTTGCTCGGGCTGACCGAGGGGGCGGTGGCGGCGCTGATGGGCGCGCTGTTCGGCGTGTGCCTGCTGGTGTTCCCGGTGGTGAACCGGCTGAGCAAGCGTCTCGGGCTCAAACGGATGATGATCGCCTCGCTGGTCGGGTTCGCCCTGGTGTTCCCCCTGATCGCGGCGTTCCCCGTCCCACCCTTCGGTCTGTCGCCACTGGCTTTCGGCGTGCTGGTCATGGCGCTCGCTGGTGTGCCGCTGGCGGGGTTCTTCGTGGTGCCGGACGCCATCATCGCGGCGGTCGCCGACCTCGAGCAGCAGCGCACGGGCCAGCGGCGTGAGGGGATGTACTTCGGGGTCAACGGGTTGGGGTTGAAGCTGAACCTCGGGGTGTCGACGGTGGTCTCCGGGGCGCTGTTGCAGGTGTGGGGCGATCCCTTGGGGCTGCAACTGACGGGGCCGGTGGCGGCCGTGGCGATCGCGATCGGGGCGCTGGTGTTCCTGCGGTACCCAGAGGACGAGGTGGAGGCCGCGCGCGCGGAGCTCGGCCGGTCGCAGGTCGGTGGGTCGGAGGTCGGTGGGTCGGAGGTCGGTGGGTCGGAGGTCGGTCGGTCGAGCCACGATGACTAGCCCGGCGACACTGCCTGCCAGGGTGCTGCGCTGCGCCGCGGTGGGTCTGCACCTCGACCCGGAACGTGCCACCTCGGCGTCGGCGCTGGTGGACAGCGTCGCGTCGCTGCTGGATCGGGAGCTGCCCGCCGACCCCGCCGTCGACACGCTGGTGGTGCTGCCGGAGCACACCGGCCTGCTCGCCATGCTGGTGGGGGAGCGCGGGGCCGACGCACGGGCTCGCTGGCGTGACGGCGGCTCGACGCTCGAGATCCTGTTCGCCCTGGCCGGCAGCTACGGCGAGGTGCTCGGCCACCTCTCGCAGCGCTTCCCCGGGGTGCGCTCCGCCGGGCAGCTGCTCCACCTCGCCTGCACCGACACCCTGGTGCGGACCCTGATCGAGGGGTTCGGGGGACTGGCGGCGGAGCGTGGGGTGTGGCTGTCGGTGAGCGCCGCGCTGCCGCGGTGGGAACTCGTGCCGCTGGGTCACGGCGACGATGGGCAGCTCGTGGCGCTGTTCGCGGGAGGGGACGGGGCCGGCCGGACCCACGCCGCCGTGCCCACGGGGCCGGGGGTGCGCAACCGTCAGCTGCTGCTCTCGCCCACGGGTGAGCTGGCCGTGCTCCAGGACAAGGTCTCGCTGGTGCCGCTGGAGGCCGACGCCGAGGCCGGGTTGGGGCTCGAACCCGCGAGCCTGGCCGAGGTGAGCGTCGCCGACCTGCCGATCGGGCGCGTGGCCACGGTGATCAGCAAGGACGCCTGGATGCCGGACGTCAACGAGCGCCTCGACCAGCTGGGCGCGGAGATCCTGTTGCAGCCCGAGGCCTTCGACCGATGGGGTGCGGCGGACGGCGACCCCACCACGGGCCGCGTCGACCTGTGGCCACCGGACAAGTTCCAACGGGGTGGCTGGTGGATGATGCAGCGCCACCCGAGCTTCCGGGTCAACATCGCACCGATGCTGCTGGGGACGCTCGGAGAGCTGTCCTTCGACGGCCAGCCGTTGGTCGCGGTACCGAGCCCCGGCGGTGCGGTGAACCTCGGGCTCCTCGGCCAGCCCGCTGACACCGGATGGGCGGCGGTCGGGGAGTGGTGGCGGATGGCCGGGGCCGGAGGCGTCCCGCCGCCGAGCGAGCGACGCGAGCAGCAGGCGCAGGCCCGGGCTCGCGCGGCCGAGCTGGCCGGCAGCCGGGCGGTCGCCGGACGCGACGTCGTCGCGGTCGCTCGGGTGGTGCTGCCAGCACCCCGTCGGCCCGATGGCGCTCGCGTTGCCGTTGCAGCTGGCCCCGCACCGGAGATGAGCGTTCCGCGGCCTCGCGACGTCGGCGCCAGTATCGAGGTGGCGGGCGCACCGGGTGACGGAGGTGACCCGGCCGGGCTGACCAATGAGGTCTGGGTCGAGCTCGTGCCGGACCTGGCCGCCGGGACCGACCGGGTATGGCTGGCGTGGGTCGCGTGCGACACCGCGGGACGTCAGCAGCTGCGGCTCGCTATGGGTGATGGACGCAGCTGGGAGCGTGAGCAGGCGCTGAGCCCCGGACCAGAGCACCGGGGAGCACAGCAGGACGGGCGGCCGGCAGGGGCGGACCCCGGCGGGGTGGGTCCTGTGGCGGAGGTCCAGGCGGACCCCGTGGGAGCACGGCGGTGGCGGCCGCGGCTCGCCCTGGACCGGGACGGCCCGATCTGTGTCCACCTCGGCTTCCCGGCAGGCAGCTGGGACGTGTTGGCCGTGCGTCCCGGTGCAGGCACCCCCACGCCGGTCCGTCTCGACGATGCGGACCCGGACCACGGTGTCCTGCGGGAGCGGCTCCACGACGCCCCGGCGGTGCTGGCAGACGATGAGGGCCTCGTCGCGGTCTGGAGCGACCTGCGCTGGCCGTGGGTGTTCCCCCAGGTGCGGCTGGCCAGGTCCCGCGACGGGGGCGCGACCTGGAGCGCGAGCGTGCGGGTCGACGGCCGCGACCTCACCGGTGAGACGGATCCGCTGGCCGGCCGCAGCGCTGCTGAGACCCGCGGCCAGACCACCCCCTCCGTCGCGATCTGCGATGGCCGTCTGGTCGTCGCCTGGCAGGAGCGTGATGCCGAGGGCGTCCCGAGCGTCCGCATCGCGTGGCCGGACGACCCCGCGGGACCGCCGGCCCGGACCCTGGTGCGTGCGTCGGCCGGCGGGGCTGGCGCTGGCCCCGGTGGCGCCGCGGCCGAGCCTGGCGGGGGCCAGCCGACGGTGCCGACGACCGTCGGCGATCGGGTTGCGCGGCCAGTCATCGCCGCCGCGGGTGCCACTCTGTGGGCGGTGTGGGAGGTGTGGGACGCCGCGGGGGGAGCGGCGCTCTGGGCGGCCGTGTCGTTGGACGGTGGCCACCGCTGGTCCTCACCGCGGGCCGTCGACCCGGGACGCCCGGCGGGGGTGCGGCAGCAGCGCGCCTGCCTCGTGCCGGTCGGGCAGGGAACGGTCACCGCGGTCTTCGCTGACGACCGGGCGGGAACCTCCAGCATCCTGGCCGTGGACCTGCAGACCGAGCGCGCGGGGGTCGCGGCCACCCAGCCGGTCCGGGTCGAAGACGCACCGCCGGGAGCGCATGCGCGGGCGCCCTCCGCGGCCCGGCTCGGGGACGAGTTGGTCGTGGTCTGGCAGGACACCCGCACCGGCACGGATCGGCTGCGCAGCACCTGCCTCCCGCTGAACGTGTGACGCCGGTCGTTGGCCGGTGCGGGGTGGGATGGCGGCCATCCGTGGCCGGCTGGGTGCCCCGCGGCCTCCTACGTGGCTGGTGCGGGGTGGGATACCGGCCATCGGTGACCGGCTGGGTGCCCCGCGCTCACATCGTTCTTGTTGGCCGGTGCGGGGTGGGATACCGGCCATCGGTGACCGGCTGGGTGCCCCGCGGCCTCCTACGTGGCCGGTGCGGGGTGGGATACCGGCCATCCGTGGCCGGCTGGGTGCCCCGCGCTACCCCGCAGGGCCGGCCATGGAGCGAGCTGACGGCCGCTGATGGCTGCGGTCCGAGCTCAACCGCCGCCGAGCCCCGCCACCAGGTCGTCGAGGGCCACGCCGCGGTCGCAGCGGAACGCCTCGGCGTAACGCACGCCGATGGCCTGGCCCTGCACCCGGGCGCGGGCGGCCACCAGCGCGAGGTGATCGTCGATCCCGTACAGCCGCTGATCGATCGGCAGCGTGGGAGCCTCGAACTGGCTCGCGAAGGCCTGCATCGTGGCCAGCCGGGCCTCCCACACCTCGGTGACGTCGATGTGGACGTCGCCGCCGATGGCACGGTCGGTTGGGAAACCCAGGGTGGCCGCGACGATGTGGTGGTCGCCGACATCGAGGTCGAGGTTGCGCAGGGCGGCGGCGAACACCGCCCGCCGGACGAGCTCGTGGGCGGCTCGGTGATCGGGGTGGCGCTCCTCGGCGAGGTGGCTGGCAACGATGCGGGGCCGGCTGACGCGGATGATCGCCGCCAGGCGGTGCACGGCGGCCTCGGTGGCCGCGACGCGGTTGTCCCCGAGGTCGAGGCACACCCGGAAGGCGCCGCCGTACACCTGCGCGGCCGCGGCGGCTTCCTGGCGGCGCAGCTCGGGCGTGCCCTTGCTGCCGAGCTCGCCGCGGGTCAGGTCCACCACCCCGATCCGGTAGCCGAGGTGGTGGTGACGGACCAGGGTGCCGCCCATGCCGTACTCGACGTCGTCGGGGTGAGCGCCGATCGCCAGCAGGTCCACGGGCTGTGGCATGTCGGCGGGCGACGCCGCCGGCGTCGGGTCGGTGGACACAGGGCGCTCCTCGGCTGTGGTCGGTCAGGCGGTCGGGGCGGTGCCGTCCCTTGCCGTGGCCACGTCGATGGCGTGGGCGAGCCACCCGGCGCAGGTGGCGAACCCGAGCCCCGTGCGGGGCGCGCCGGTGTCCGCGTCGATCGTCTCACACGCCAGCCCCTGGTCCATCGGCATCGCCGGCAGCAGCTCCAACCAGCGATCGTCGCCCCGCAGCAGGGCGTTGCCGATCGCGAGCAGCCACGGGTGCTCGGCGTGGGGGCAGGTGGGGGTGGCGAACCGTCCGCTGCCGGGCCCGTGGGGGTTGTGTTCGGAGCCGATCCAGGCCACCGTGGCCAGGAAGCGGGGGTCGTCGGCCGCGACCACACCGCGGTGGGCGAGCAGTTCGAGGCTGCCCGGGGGTTCGTCGAACAGCACGTG
>PWEU01000211.1 GCA_003554005.1 Nitriliruptoraceae bacterium | reverse complement strand
GGGGCCGTCGCCAGCTGCTCGAACATGGCCAACTGGACGGTCCTGCCGACCTTGACCCGGCCCTCGTCCGGGCTGAGCTGGCCGGCCAGCACGTGCAGCAGGGTCGTCTTGCCCGAGCCGTTGGGGCCCACGATCCCCACCCGCTCGCCCGGTCCGATGCCGAGGTCGAGGTGATCGAGCACGCGGTGGTCGCCACGGGTCAGCGAGACGTCGGTGAGGGTGAACACCTCGTCGCCGAGCCGCGTCGCGCCGGTACCGAGCTCCAGGGGTTGCGACTCCGTGTCACCGGCTGCCGCCTGGCGGAGCCGCTCGGCCTGCTCGACGCGGAACCGCGGCTTGGTGCCCCGGGCCTTCGGGGACCGCCGCAGCCACGCCACCTCCTTGGTGTAGAGGTTGCGGGCTCGTGCCGTGGTGCGCTGGCGGGTCGCCGCGCGTTCCGCCCGGGCCTCCAGCAGCGAGGAGTAGGTCCCGTCGTGCCACCACACCTCGGCCGGTTCGTCGGGAACCGGGGCGTCGAGGTCCAGCATCCGGTTGACGCTGCGCTCGAGCACGTACCGGTCGTGGGTGACCAGCACCAGCCCGCTACGTCGACGGGCCAGCTCCTCCTCGAGCCAGTCCACGGTGTCGACGTCGAGGTGGTTGGTGGGCTCATCCAGGACCAGCAGATCGCTCGGCGCCAGCAGGGTGCGTGCCAGCGCAACCCGCCGCCGCTGCCCACCCGATGCCCGGGCGACGCGCAGGTCGTCGGGCACCCCGAGGCGTGCCAGCAGCGCCGCCACCTCGTCGTCCCGGGCCAGGGGGTCGCCCTCGGCCACGACGGTCGCCGCGGTCGCGTCGGGCAGGGCCCCCTCCTGGGGCAACCATCCGATCCGGAGCCCCGAGCGGGGAACCACACGGCCGGCATCGGGCGCCCGTTCACCGATGATGATGCGCAGCAGGGTGGTCTTGCCCACCCCGTTCGGGCCGACCACCCCGACCCGGTCGTCGGAGCTCAGGCCGAAGGAGGCCCCGGCGAAGAGGGTCCGCCCCTCCACCGACGCCCCGACATCGTGCAGCGACAACAGGTGCATGACCGAGCAGGCTACGCGGTCAGCGTCGGTAGCCTGACCCCACCGCCGAACCCCGAGGATCCCCGTGCTCAGCTGCTCCGATGTCAGCGTCACCCTGGGTGCGCGGCAGCTGTTCTCCGGGGTCACCCTGCGGTTCCCGCCCGGCACCTGCACGGCCCTGGTCGGCGGCAACGGGGCGGGGAAGACCACCCTGCTGCACACGCTGTTGGGGTTCCGTGACGCGGACCAGGGCGTGGTCACCCGCCCCAAGGACCTCCGGGTGGGGTGGCTGCCCCAGGACGTGGTCGACGCCGTCGGCAGCTCGACCACCGTCCTCGAGCACGTCCTCGAAGGCGCTGCGCACCTCCGCGCGCTCGAGCAGCGGCTGCGCGAGCTGGAGCAGCGCATGGTCGACACCGTCGGTGAGGACCAGGACGCGCTGCTGCGTACCTACTCGGAGGTCCAGGACCGGTTCGCGACCCTGGGGGGGTACGAGTTGGAGTCCGAGGCCCACCGGGTGCTGGCCGGGCTCGGGTTCGCGCCCGAGGACGCCGGGCGGGACACCTCGGAGCTGTCGGGTGGATGGCGGGTACGCGTCGCGCTGGCCCGACTGCTGCTGGCCAAGCCCGACCTGCTCGTGCTGGACGAGCCCACCAACCACCTCGACCTCGACACGATCGTGTGGTTGGAGGGGACCCTGCGCGAGCTGCCCGGCGCCCTGCTGCTGGTCAGCCACGACCGCGACTTCATCGACGCCACCGCCGACGTGATCGTGGAGCTGGCTGCCGGCACCGCCACCGCCTACGAGGTCCGCAGCGGCACGGTGGCCGCGGAGCTCGGTGCCTTCGCCTCCTTCGTCACCCAGCGCGAGGAGCGTCTGGCGGGGCTGCGCGCCGCCAAGGTCCAGCAGGACCGGGTGATCGCCCAGCAGGAGCGGTTCGTCGAGCGGTTCCGCTACAAGGCCTCCAAGGCCCGACAGGTCCAGTCCCGCCTGAAGCAGCTCGACAAGCTCGAGCGCATCGAGGTACCGGACCACAAGGCGCTGGTGGCCCGCTTCGCCTTCCCCGAGCCACCCCGCTCCGGGCGGGTGGTCGCCGAGGTCGCCGGACTGACCGTGCGCTACGGCGAGCTGACCGTGCTGGACGGGGTCGACCTCGCGATCGAGCGGGGCCGCAAGGTGGCACTGATCGGCCACAACGGCGCGGGCAAGACCACGCTGCTGCGCTCCCTCGTCGGGCAGGTGCCGGTGGCGGCGGGGACGGTGACGCTCGGCTCCAACGTCGAGGTGGCGGTCGTCGACCAGCACCAGGCGGAGGTGATGGACCTCGACCGCACGGTGCTGGAGGAGTTCCGCACCGCCCTGGGCGATCGCCACCGGTCGATCAACCACCGCTCCATGCTCGGCGCCTTCGGGTTCCCGGGCGACCTCGCCGACCGCAAGGTCCTCGAGCTGTCCGGCGGCGAGCGCACCCGGCTGGGCCTGGCCAAGGCGATGGCCTCACCGGTCAACCTGCTGCTGCTGGACGAGCCGACCAACCACCTGGACCTGGCCTCCCGGGACGTGCTCGAGGACGCGGTGGTGGCCTACCCGGGCACGATCGTGCTGATCACCCACGATCGGCACGTGATCCGGGCCACGGCCGACGTGATCGTCGAGTTCAGCCACGGCGGGCTGTCGGTGTTCGAGGGCACCTACGAGGAGCTGCTGGAACGGCGCGGCGGCGGTGCGGTCGGTGCCGGGGGTGCGGTGTCGGGCGGGGCCGGGTCCGGGAGGTCCGGGTCCGGGCGGTCGCCTGCTCACGGTGCCGCTGTCGGCGGTGCCGCTGTCGGCGGTGCCGCTCCGGGTGGTACCGCTCCGGGTGGTGCCGCGTCCCGTGGTGCCGCTTCCGGCGGGGCAGGCAACGGTGGCCGCCGGGCGGGGGAGCAGGTCGGCCCGTCGGCCGCGACGTCCGGCCGCTCGGGTGCGGCGAGACCGACGGCCAGCGCCGGGCTCGGCGTGACGGCCGACCAGCGTCAGCGAGGCCGGGCGCCGGCCGCCTCCGGCGCGGACCGCAAGGACCCCGAGACCCGGCGCCGGGAGGCCGAGCGTCGCAACGCCCGGTACCAGGCGACCCGGGACCTCAAGCGGGAGGTCGGCCGGATCGAGCGCGCGCTCGGCAAGGTGGAGGCGGAGATCGCGGAGCTCAACCGCACCCTGGCCGACCCGGACGTCTACGCCGACGGCGAGCGGGTCAAGCAGCTGGTGGCCCGGCACGGTGTGGCCAAGGACGAGGCCGCCGAACTGCTCGAGCGTTGGGAGCGGACCCAGACGCGCCTGGAGGCCGCCGAGGCCGCTGCCGACGCCAGCTAGCCGCTGCCCGGCCTCCCGCCCGGCCTCCCGCCCGGCCTCCCGCCCGGCCTCCCGCCCGGCCGCTACCGGTGCGAGAAGCAGCAACTATCCGCTGGTTTTCGCGCCTGATCGGTCGGGAGTGAGGGCGACGGGCGGCAGCGGCGCGAGAAGCAGCGACTATCCGCTGCTGCTCGTGGCCGGAGGGCGCGCGAGGCGAGGGGCATCGAGGGCGCGGAGGGCGCGTTGGAGCGCGGACGCGGAAGCGACGGCCCAGCTAGGGGCGCGGCGGCGTCGCGATTTGGAGCGAGCGCTCCAGGTTGACCTAGGCTCGGGGATACGACCGACGAGGAGTCAACCGTGACCGGGACCGCGTACTACGTCGATGGCGTCCGGGTGCCGATCGGGCGCGCCAAGGACACGGGCTACTACGCCCAGACCCGAGGGGACGACCTCGCGGTCCGCTCGATCCGGGCCCTGCTGGAGCGCAACCCGTCGGTGCCCGCCGAGCGGATCGACGACGTCGTGTGGGCGGCAACCGCGCAGGTGGGGGACCAGGGACTGACGCTGGGCCGGTCGCTGGCGATCCTGGCCGGGCTCGGCAACGGTGTGCCCGGGTACGCGCTCGACCGGATGTGCGCCGGGGCGATGACCGCGATCGTCAACGCGGGCAACGCGATCCGCGTGGGCGCGCAGGATCTGGTGCTGGCCGGGGGTGTCGAGCACATGGGCCATCACCCGATGGGTGCCGAGGTGGACCCGAACCCGCGCTTCCTGTCGGACAAGCTCGTCGACCCCAGCGCCCTGGTGATGGGCAACACCGCCGAGAACCTGCACGATGACCACCCTGAGGTCACCCGCGACCGCTGCGATGCCTTCGCCCTGATCTCCCAGGAGCGCACGGCCAAGGCCCAGGCCGACGGGATCTTCGACACCCACGTGGTGCCGATCACCGTGCGTAGCCCCGAGGGCTGGCGCTTGGTCGACGTCGACGAGCACCCCCGGCCGGGCACCACGCCCGAGTCGCTGGCGGACCTCCAGTCGCCGTTCCGCCCCGGTGGGCGTGTGACCGCCGGTAACGCCGCGGGGCTCAACGACGGCGCCGGTGGGGTCCTCATGGCCTCCGAGGAGGCCGTCGACGAGTACGGCCTGACGCCGAGGATGAAGATGGTCGATTACGCCTTCGTCGGGGTCGAGCCCGAGACCATGGGCTATGGCCCGATCCCCGCCACGAAGAAGCTGCTCGAACGCAACCAGCTGACCATGGACGACATCGACGTCGTCGACATGAACGAGGCGTTCGCCGTGCAGTGCGTGGCCTTCCTCGACGCCTTCGGCCTGCCGCTGGACAGCGACAAGGTCAACCCCTACGGCGGCGCGATCGCGATGGGGCACCCCCTGGCCTTCTCCGGGGCCCGGCTCGCCATGCAGTTGGCCACCTACTTCGACCGCCACCCCGAGGCCGAGCGTGGGATCACGACCATGTGCATCGGGCTCGGCATGGGCGCCGCCGTGCTGTGGGAGCGCGCCTGACCACCACCCGC
>PWEU01000215.1 GCA_003554005.1 Nitriliruptoraceae bacterium | reverse complement strand
TCATCAGCGCGGCGACCACCCCAGACGGCTCGCCGGCACCCGGCGACGTGTACACCAAGCTCAAGAGGACAGGCGCCGAGGTGGTCCAGATCGTCCCCACGGTGCTGCTCGCGCTGATCATCATCTTCGTGATGCCGGTGTGGCCTCACAGCCGCGGCTGGGGGTGGCCACCCGCAGCCATCCTGGCGATGGGCCTGGCGACGCTGGTGCTGTTCTCCCTGACCGTGGTCCCCGAGTAGGCCTAGCCGGCGGTGGAGGGGTGCCGCCCGCGAGCGGCTCGCCCGCCGGCGGTTGGCCCGCCCCCACCCTTGGCAGCCCCGCGCTCAGGCGCCGGCAGCCTTTGCGGCCTTGGTGGCAGCCTTCGCGGCCTGCTTGGACTCGCGGACGCGCTGCAGCGTCTCCTCGTCCAGCACATCGGCGATCGAGCGGTACCCGGGCTCCGCGTACTCCGCGGCGGCCTCCTCCCAACCGGGGGGACGGACACCGCACTGCTTGCCGAGGAGCGCGATGAAGATCCGGGCTTTCTGGTCGCCGTAGCCGGGGAGTGCCTGCAGCCGACGCTTGAGATCGGCACCGTCCTCGGCGCCCTCCCAGACCGCTGCTGCCTCGCCTCCGTGGTGATCGACCAGATGGGTCGCCAGGGCGTGCACCCGCTTCGCCATCGAACCCGGGTAGCGGTGGATCGCCGGCTTGGTGCGGAACAGCGACTCGAGCTCCTCCGGATCCGTGGCGGCGACGGTGGGAGGGTCGAAGGGGCCGTCGAGCCGTTCAGCCAGCCGGTACGGGCCGAGGAACGCGACCTCCATGGCGATCTGCTGGTCCAGCAGCATCCCGACCAGCAGCGCGAAACCATCCTCCGACAGCAACCGGTCGGCCTGCTCGTCGCCCGTCAAGCGCAGCGTCGTCTCCATCGTGTCCCTCGTCCTCCTCGGGTGGGTCGGGTGGATCGGCTCGGTCAGCCGTCGTCCTCGGGGCGCACCTCGAGCTCCTCCTCGGGGTCCACCTCGTCCTCGGGGTCGGTCACTGGCTCACTGCCGATCGGTGCGGCAGCTAGGGGATCGATCGGATCCACCTCGCCGTCGAGGAAGCGCTGGAGCTCCGCCACCAGCAGGCCGGCCAGCGGTGCGGCCACCTCGGCCCCACCACCACCCTCCTCGACCAGGATCGCGAAGCCCAGTCCTCGGAAGGTGCCGACGAACCAGGCGTGCTCGACGTCGCCGCCGACTGCCTGGGCCGTGCCGGTCTTCCCGCCCACCTCGGCGTCATCGACCGCCGCCGCGGTGCCGGTGCCGTCGGTCACGGCCAGGGCGAGCGCCGTCCGCAGGCGTTCGGCGGAGCCGGTGGCGAGGGGGTGGGAGGTCCCCGGGCCATCCTCCGCCAGGACGTAGGGCTGGTGCCAGACGCCCTCGGTCACCGCGGCCACCATGGCGGCGAGGTGGAGGACGGAGGCCTCGACGCGAGCCTGTCCGAAGGACGCCGCGGCGAGCTCGGCGGTGTCGGCGGGGGCGGGGAAGCTGCCACCGAAGGCGCCGAGTGGGTGCAGCGGCTCCACGTCGAACCCGAAGCGCTCGGACGCCTCGGTGAGGGCGTCGCTGCCGAGCTCCGCGCCGAGTTGCGCGAAGGTGGTGTTGCAGGACTCGGCGAAGGCCTCGCCGAGGGTGATGGTGCCGAGATCCCGGTCGCCGGCGTTGGTGACGGCCAGCCCCCCGACCACGACGCGGCCGGGGCAGGCCACCTCGTCGTCGAGGTCGTATCCGGCGGCCAGCGCTGCCTCCAAGGTCACGAGCTTGAAGGTGGAGCCGGGTGGGTAGCGCCCGGTGCGTGCCCGGTCGAAGCCGAACAACGGCCGGCTGGCCGTGCCCCGTACCGCACCGTCGCTGCCGTCGACGACCACGATCGCCGCCGGCTCCTCGATGCCGGCAAGTGCGTTCTCCACGGCGCGTTGGACGCCGAGGTCGACGGTGGTCTGCACCGGCGCGGACTCCTCGGCCTGCACCTCGTCGATCGTGTGGGTCATCGGGCCACCGCTGACCTCGCGGAGCCCGACGCGGAACACCTCGGAGCCGGTCAGCTGCTCGTCGAACGCCGCCTCGAGGCCGAACTGCGGCACGAAGGTGCCGGCCGGGGCATCCACCCCCTCCTCCGCGAGCTCCTCCAGCTGCTCTGCGGTCGCCTCGGCGACCACCCCGACCAGGTGCCGGGCGAAGCCGAGATCGGCCAGCACCCGCCGTTGCCCCTCAGGGGGGTCCCGGGGCTCGGCGATGCCGGGCGTGCGCCGCAGCGTCGTCCACGCGGCCTCAGCGCGGGCACGGCTCACCACCACCACGGGGTAGAACCAGTCGTCGACCAGTTCCCCACGGTTCAGCTCCCGCTCGGCGATCGCGCCCGTGCCGGGGAGCGCGCGTTCGAAGGCGGCGACCACCTGCTCGGGGTCCTCCATCGCGCCGGGGACGAAACCGAGCCAGCGTCCGTCGTCGCTGGCCAGCGCCGTGCCGTCGGCAGCCAGGATCGGGCGGCGTGCCACCTCCTCGGTCTCCGTGGCGAACTCCCAGGTCGGGCGCAGCTCCGGGTGCAGGGTCGACAGTGACCAGTCCACCCCCCACACACCCCGGTTCCGGCTCAGCTGGAGGGTGGTCTCCCACTGCACCGGTCGGGGGGCGTCGGCGGGGGTGACGTCCACCGTCACCTCGACGTCCGCGCGGCCGTCCGCAGGCTCGGTGAGCTCGCCGGCGGTCACCGCGAAGCGCGTCGGCGCCAGGGCCTCGACGAGCTGCGCATGGCGAGGCTCGAAGTCCTCCGGCGCCTCGCCTGACAGCTGGTCGGCCATGGTGGCCGTGTCACCGGCCCTCCAGGCATCGAGGTAGAGCTCGACCACCTCCAGGGCGCCCTCGGCCACGGCCTCCTCGTCGTCGGCGTCCGGCTCGGTGGTGGCGATCAGCCACTCGTAGCCGAAGTAGCCGAGACCGCCCACCACGGCGAGCCCGACGAGCAGGGCCAGGACCTCACGCAACCGCACGGGACGATGCTCCTCGACGGGGCGGAAGACCGGTCGCCCGTCGACGGTGGACCGTACCGGTCGGGGGTGACGTCACCCCTCAGGGGTGCGAGGTGGCTGGGGTGCCGACGGGGGAGTGGATCGCTCGGCGGCGGTGCCGGGCTCCTCGGTCGGTTGGGCGATGTCGGTCGGTTGGGCGGTGTCGGTCGGGGCGGTGTCGGTCGGTTGGGCGGTGTCGGTCGGGGCGCCGTCGTGGCGGCGTCGCCACCAACGACGCGCGAGGAGACCGACGACCAGGAAGGGCGCGAGGAGGAGCAGCGTGATCGGCAGCACGGTCAGTGCGATCCGGATCACACCATCCGCCAGGTCCGTCAATGCCCGCACCGTGGTTGCCAGGGCTGCCCGGGCCGTGCCGCCGGGGTCCCAGACCGGGTTCGCCAGCGGACCGGTGGACGCGGTCGGCGACAGCCTGAGGTGGACCGTGGACATCGCGACCTGGTCGGTCAACTGCGTGCGTCGGGCGTTGGTCTGGTCGATCTCGGACCGCACGCTGTTGATGCGGTCGAACACCCGCAGCAGGTCGTCGGTGTCGGCGCCGGTCTCACGCGCCTCGGTGAGCAGCTCCCGCAGCTCGGTCTCGTAGGCCTCGAGGTTGGTCAGCTGTGCCTCCAGGTCGGTGAGCTGGGTGGTGACGTCGACCTCGTCCAGCCGGCGCTCCAGGACGGCGTCGGCCAGTTCGTCGAAGGCATCGAGGGTCGCCTGGAGCTGGCTGCTGGGGACGCGGAAGGTGAAGCTGCCGGCCACCACGCCGTCCGCATCCCGGGTCAGGTCGGTGCCGGCGACGTAGCCACCGGTGGTCTCCACCACCTCGACGACCTGTTCGGCGACGTCAGCGGTGTCGGTGGCGCGGATGTGCATCGTGCCCGTGCGGATCACCGCACGTCCATCGGGTCCGCCGGTGGTGGTGGGCGGACGCTCGCTGGTGTCCACGCCTCCCGCCTCGCCGTCCATGGCAGAATCCTCAGTAACCTCCATGTCGCCACGTGCCATCTCGTCTTCGGGAGCGGCCGGCATGCTGTCATCGCCGCCGGGCCAGCCGTTGGTCACGGTCTCGGTGACCGTGCGACCGTCGTTGGCGCAGCCGGCCAGCGCCGCGATGGCCAGCAGGCCGGCCAGGAGCAGCAGGCTCGTCGAACGGGGTCCTCGTCGGGTCGCTGTCGCTGCCATGGTGGTGCCTCCCCTCGGCCGCTCACGATGGCGACCCTCAGCGGGTCGGACGCCGGCGGGAAGCGCATGGTTCCCAGCCGGCGTCGTCGTGGGCCCGCGGGCAGGGAGATGGGGCCGGCCAAGGCGTCGGCCACGGTCCCCCCGCGTGGCCGCGAGCACGGTCACAGCGAGCGTGCAGCCTGCGAGCGGGTGAGAGGTGGTGGTCGGGTGGCGCGTACCCTGGGCACCTACCCGTGAACCGCGATCATGCCGCGGCTCGCCCGGGTGCCGCGCCCAGCCGCCTCACGAGGGTCCCATGGCCAGCACGTCCTCCTCCGCCACCGCCGCGAACTCGCGATCGGAGCTCAACGCCTGGCTCGTCGAGGAGCTCTATGAGCAGTACCAGGAGGACCCGGAGTCGTTGTCCTCCGGGTGGCAGGAGTTCTTCGCCGACTACCGCCCGACCGCCCCGGCCACCTCGACGACGCCGGGCGACGGCGGGTCCGCCGCCGGCACGCACCAGGCCGTCGATGACCGCACGAACGGTGCAGGCGCAGCCGCCCGGCCCCGGGCGGTCGGAGCGGTGCCCGAGGGCGTCGAGCCGGAGCGTCTGCGAGGGGCCGGAGCCCGCATCGTCGAGAACATGGAGACCTCCCTCGGGGTCCCCACGGCGACCAGCGTGCGCGACGTGCCGGCGAAGCTGCTGGAGGTCAACCGCGGGTTCATCAACAACTA
>PWEU01000271.1 GCA_003554005.1 Nitriliruptoraceae bacterium | reverse complement strand
TCAGCGTCATCGCGGTGCCGGTCGCTGACGAGCCGTAGAGCCAGGTCCTCAGCTCCCGCTCCTGACGACGCGCGAGCGCGACCATCCGCTTGGGATCGTCGTTGCTGCGCTGGATCAGCGCCAGGGTCTGGAGGACCGAGTCGTGCAGGTGGGCGGCGAGCTCCGCCCGCTCCTCCTGACGGACCCGCTCGCGTCGCTCCTCGCCCAACTGGTCGATCAGCCGCCACAGCCACGGCCCGAACAGCAGCCCCAGGCCGGCCAGCGCGGTCAACAGCACGATGATCAGGTCCTGCGCGTCACCGAGGGAACCGGTCGTCGCCAGCGCCCCGGCGATCGCCAGCGCCACCAGGGCGGTCCCGACGACGATCCGGATCGGCGAGGTGGGGGCCGCCGCGGCGCGGCGCAGCGCGTCCCCGGGGGCGTGGCCGGTCAGGTGCGACCAGGCGGCCCGGTCGTCGGTGTCGGCCCGGGCCCACAGCACTGCCGACCCGGCCGCCAGGAGCACGATCGGCCCCACGACCTGATCGCCGAACCAGATGCCGAAGGCCCGCAGGAGCAGCAGCACCCCGAGCACGATCAGCGCCAGCGCCACCCCCTGCTGGCCCGTCGCCGGACGGCGAGGTGGTGGTGTGTCGGACGCGGCCGGGATGGTCGCCCACAGCACCCCGTAGAGGACCAGGCCGGCGCCACCGGCGAAGGCCAGCAGCGCGAAGGCGATCCGTACCAGGACCGGGTCGACCCCGAGCCGCCAGCCGAGCCCGGCCGCGACCCCCGCGATGACCCGCCCGTCCTGGAGGCGCTGGAGCCGCAGCCGGCGGGCCGGTGTGACCACTCCGGGTGTTTCGGCCGCGGAGGGTGGCAGGGGCGGAGGGGTCGTCGAGGTGGGGGCGGGGGCGTCGGCCATGAGAGAGATGGTGGCACAGTCGGGCCGGGGACGGCAGTCGGCGCCGCCCGAGCCGACCCCCTGGTGGTCTCAGGGTCGCACCAGGGTGGTCCCCTATCGCGTCGCCGCTCCGGGACGCGCATGCTGGTGGTGCACGGTGCGGACCAGCCGCACACCACCCCCAGGGTCCCCAGGAGCAGGTCGTGAGCACCTCGCAGGTCCCGCCACCGCCCACCGGGCAGCCGCCGCCGGCTCGGTCGCCGCTGCGCCGGCCCCAGGAGGGCCGCATCCTCGCCGGTGTGGCCGCCGGCCTGGCCGATCACCTCGGGTGGGACGTCGCCCTCGTGCGGCTGCTGATCGTGGTCGCCACCCTGGTCACCCAGGGGCTCGGCCTCATCGCCTACCTCGCGGCCGCCCTGCTCATCCCCGCCGCCGAGCCCGGTGCACCGCGTCCGGTGACCACACGCCGGCCCGCCGGCGCGATCGGCGGGCGTCCGGCGTCGTTCTGGCTGGGTGTCGGCCTGCTGGTCGTCGGGGCCTGGTGGCTGTTCGCCGTCACGCCGATGCGCTTCGGCCTGCTGCCCGGGGTCTCCCTCGGTTCGATCGGCGCGCCGCTGCTGCTGATCGCCTTCGGGCTGGCGCTGTGGGTGACCGGTGATCGCGCTGCCGGCCCCTCGACCTCTGGCGCTGGCAGCGCTGCTGCCTCGGCTGGGGGCGCGGCGAGCGCCGCGGCCGCCTCGCCACCTGCTGCTTCCCCAACGGCCGTCCCAGCTGCCGCGCCGACCGCGCCGCTTCCCCTCGTCCCCGCCTCATCTCGACCATCGCAGGAGCCCGCCATGAACACCGTCTCCGGCCACGCCCGCTACGGCGACTCGGCCACGCCACCCACCCCGCCGACGGACCCCACCGACCAGGGCGGGAGCTGGACCCCGCCGCCGGCCCCTGAGCGATCCGACAGCCTGCTCGCCCGCGCCACCGTCGGTCTCACCTTGGTGACCGTCGGCGTGCTGTGGACCCTGCGGCTGGCCGGGGTGCTGACCATCAGTGCCGGCCAGATCCTTGCGGCGGCGCTGCTGGTCGTCGGTGTCGGCCTGCTCATCGGTGCCGTCATGGGTCGCGGCCGAAGCTTGATCTGGCTCGGCGTCGTCCTGCTGCCCTTCGTGCTCCTCGCCCAGATCCCGGGATCGACGTGGGTGAGCGCGGTGCCGGTCATCTCCAGCGACTCGGCGGCCGCCGGCGAGCTCCGGCTCCCCCCGGTCGGGTTCGACGAACTCCAGTCCCGGTACGAGCTGGGCGCCGGTTCGATCCGGCTCGACCTGACCCAGCTGCCCTTCGACGGCGAGTCGATCGACATCGAGATCGCGGTCGGAGCCGGCGAGATCCGCGTCATCGTCCCCGATGACGTCGACGTCGAGGCGACCGGCAGCGTCGGTATCGGTCAGGTCCAGATCCTCTCCCGCAGCGCCGGGGGCCTCGGGGTCGGTGACGTGGAGACGAACGTCGAGATCGACGACCCTCAGGGTTCGATCGAGCTCGAGCTGAACGCGGGGCTCGGCGATATCCGCGTCGACAGCGCCCCGGCCGCGGTCGGCCGCGGCGGCTGAGCCACCACCCTCGCCCACCGGGAACTCGCTTCGCACGGCTCACCCGAGACCTCGATGCCCGCCAGCCACCGGGCGCAACGACCGCCCGATCGCCCCGATCGCCCCGACCGCCCGATCGCCTGACCGCCCCGACCGCCCGATCGCCTGACCACCCCGACCGCCCGATCGCCTGACCGCCCCGACCGCACCCGGGCCCCACCACCTGGAGGACCCCCATGGAGCGCCACTCCCTCGACCTCGTCTCCCTCACCGCGGGCGTCGTCTTCACTGCCGCGGCCGTCATCGGCCTGACCGGTGCCATCACCCTCGGAGTCGCCGACCTGCGTTGGATAGGTCCGGCCCTGCTGGTGCTGTTCGGCGTCGTCCTCGTCGCCACCTCGGTGTCCAAAGCCGACGAGCGACGTGCTGAGGACGTCGGGCCTCACGCCGACGAGCGCTGATCCCGCCCGCGGGCACAACCAGCCCTTGCCCGCGGCGGCCCGCGCCGGCCCGCGGCGGCCCGCGCCGGCCCACGCCGGCCCACGCCGACCCGCGCCGGCCCGCGCCGGCCCGCGCCGGCCCACGACCACGAGAACCAGCGGACATCCGCTGGTTCTCGTCGGTGGGTCGGGGTGCGGAGGTCTGGCTGCGGCTGCGGGTGCGAGAACCAGCCGATAGTCGCTGCTTCTCGCGCAGGGCCGGGCGGGCCGGGTGGGCCGGGCGGGCCGGGCTCACCTGGGCCGCCGGGCGGCGCGGCGAGGGCCGTGTCGCGAGAACCAGCCGATAGTTGCTGCTTCTCGCGGCGGACGGGGCCGCCGGGCGGCGCGGCGAGAGCTGTGTCGCGAGAACCAGCCGATAGTTGCTGCTTCTCGCGGCGGACGGGGCCGCCGGGCGGGTCGGGCGGGCGGAACTGGTCGCGCGGGGCCGAGCGAGCGCCGGGCGGGGGTCCTCCCGGCGCCCGCGGGGTGGGTAGGGTTCGTTCACGGTGGCCGCGACGACGTAGCCACCGGAGCGTCGAGCCGCTCCGCCGCAGATCGACGCCGCCCGTCCACCGCCCACCGTCCCGTCACCGCGGGAACCGGGCGCCGGGTGGCAGGCAAGGACGACGCCGTGCCCGCGACCATCATCGTCGGGGCCCAGTGGGGGGACGAGGGCAAGGGCAAGGCCACGGACATGCTGGCCGACACCACCGACCTCGTCGTCCGCTACCAGGGCGGGAACAACGCCGGTCACACCGTGATCGTCGGGGACCAGGTGTTCAAGCTGCACCTGATCCCCAGCGGGATCCTCTACCCCCACGTCACCCCGGTGATCGCCGACGGCGTCGTGATCGACCCGAAGGTGATGCTCGAGGAGCTCGACGGCCTGGAGGCACGGGGACTCGACGCCTTCGCCCGGGTCAAGGGGTCCGGCAACGCACACCTGATCATGCCGTACCACCGTGAGCTGGATCTGCTGATCGAGCGGCGGCTCGGCAAGGCCAACCTCGGGACCACCAAGCGGGGCATCGGCCCGGCCTACGCCGACAAGGCGTCGCGGGTGGGGCTGCGCTTCCAGGACCTGTTCGACGAGAAGATCTTCCGGCAGAAGCTCGAGGCGGCGCTCCACCACAAGAACGAGCTGCTGACCAAGATCTACAACCGCCTGCCGATGGACCTCGAGGAGATCGCCGAGGAGTACCTCGGCTACGCCGACCGGCTCCAGGGGCTCCTCACCGACACCACCGAGATGATCCACACCTCGCTGGAGGGCGGCCAGCACATCATCCTCGAAGGTGCCCAGGGCACGCTGCTCGACCTCGACCACGGGACCTACCCCTTCGTCACCTCCTCCAATCCGGTCGCAGGCGGGGCGTTGACCGGGGGCGGGATAGGGCCTCGGCACGTCGACCGGGTCATCGGCATCACCAAGGCCTACATCACCCGGGTCGGGGCGGGACCTTTCCCGACGGAGCTGTTCGACGAGGTCGGCGAGCGCATGACCGACATCGGCGGTGAGTACGGCACGACCACCGGACGGCGTCGGCGGGTCGGTTGGTTCGACGCGGTGCTCGCTCGCTACGCCAACCGGGTGAACGGGCTGACGGACCTGTTCCTGACCAAGCTCGACGTCCTGAGCGAGTTCGAGACCCTGAAGGTGGCGACGGCCTACCGCTACGACGGGAAGGTGTACGAGAACTTCCCGCCGCACCAGTCGATCTTCCACCACGCCGAACCGGTCTACGAGGAGGTCCCCGGCTGGGGCAGCGACATCACGGAGGTGGAGGACTACTCGGACCTGCCGGTCGAGGCCCGGGACTTCGTCGACCTGCTCGAGGAGCAGGCCCAGGCCCCGGTCACGTGGGTGTCGATCGGGCCGAAGCGCTCCCAGACCCTGGTGCGCCGCGACGTGCCGCTGGTGCCCGGCGGCTGAGGACGCCGTCGTCAGCCGGCGATCACGACCGGCGGGCCGCTCCGGTCGCTCCTGCAGCCCCGGC
>PWEU01000046.1 GCA_003554005.1 Nitriliruptoraceae bacterium | reverse complement strand
GCCCACCACGCCCGCTCGGCGGTCAAGTGCGACGCGCTGATGCTGGACGACACCTCCCGGACCGACACCTACCCCTACATGGAGATCGAGCAGGAGGACGCCACGATCGAGCACGAGGCCACGGTCTCGAAGGTCTCCGACGACCAGCTGTTCTACATGCAGTCCCGCGGGATCGACGAGGACGAGGCCACGGCGATGATCGTGCGCGGGTTCATCGAGCCCATCGCACGTGAGCTGCCGATGGAGTACTCGGTCGAGCTGAACCGCCTGATCGCGCTCGAGATGGAAGGCGCCATCGGATGACGTCCCTGACCACCCTCACCGAGGAGGCGCTCACCGGCGCCAGCAACGCGGCCGATGAGCCGACGTGGCTGCGCGACCGGCGGCTCGCCGCCTACAAGCGCACGCTCGATCTGGCGTGGCCCGATAGCCGCGCGGATGAGTTCTGGCGCTCCACCCCCTTCGCCCAGCGGCTCGACGTCGAGCGTGAGATCGTGGTGGGCGGCGGCAGCGTCAGCCCCGCCTCCTTCACCGCCGACCTCGACGTCGAGGTCGCGATGGCCCGGATCGTCGACGGTGCGCTCGTCGAGGTGACCGTGCCTGCCGCCATGGTCGCGCAGGGGGTGCTCGTCACCGACCTGTCCACCGCGGCTGCGGAGCATGTCGAGCTGGTCGAACCGGCGCTCGGTGCACTGACCAGCTCCAACACCGAGGGCACCGGCTCCGGCGCCGACCGGACCATCACCGTTAACGACGCCGCCTGGACCGCCGGGGTGTTCATCCACGTGCCGGCCGAGGTCGAGCTCGACACCCCGATCGTCATCCAGGTCCACGCCGAGACCGGTGGCGCCCACCTGCCTCGGGTCCTGGCGCTCCTCGGTCACCACGCGCGGGCCAGCGTCTACCTCGAGCACACCTCCGGCGCGGACACCGATGCGCTCGTCGACGAGGTCGTCGAGGTCATCGCCCACGACGCAGCCCAGCTCGACGTCGTCTCCTTCCAGCAGTGGGGGAGTCACGTCGACCACCTGGCCCTGCAGAAGGTCCAGGCGCACCGCGACAGCCGGATCCGGCACCTGTCGGTGACCGTGGGCGGCCGTACGGTGCGGTTCCTACCCGAGACCGACCTGGTTGGTCCGGGTGCCGAGACCCGACCGCTGGGGGTGTACTTCGCCGACGAGGGCCAGTGGTTCGACCTCCAGCCCTACGTGCGTCACCTCGCGCCGCACGCGACCTCGGATGTGCTGTTCAAGGGGGCGCTGCAGGGCAACAGCCGGACGGTGTTCCGGGGCAACATCTTCGTCGACAAGGACGCCGTCGGCACCGACACCGACGAGAACAACAAGTCGCTGATCCTGACCGAGGGCGCGCGCGCGGATGCGACCCCGTTCCTGGAGATCGAGTGCTCGGACATCGTCGCGGGCCACGGCTCCGCGACCGGCCAGATCGACGCGCTGCAGCTGTACTACCTCACCTCCCGCGGCATCCCCCGGGAGGAGGCGCTGCGCCTGATCGTCACCGGGTTCTTCCGAGAGGTCTTCGGCGACGTCGACCTGCCCGGGGTCGAGGATGCCGCCCTGACCGAGATCGACGAGCGCATCGCCGCCGCCGACCTGTCGAGGTTCCAGGTCAACGATGCGAGCCTCAAGGACCACCACGATGAGTGAGGCGCACGCGCGGTTCTCCACGCTGGAGGACGGGCGTCCGGTCCGCGTCGACGTCGACGGTGTCCCGGTGTGCCTGGTCCGTACCGGCGAGAAGGTCAGAGCGATCCACGACACCTGCTCCCACCAGCAGTGGTCGCTGGCCGACGGTGGCACCGTCTGGGGCGACGGGGTGGAGTGCTCCCTGCACGGCTCCACCTTCGGCCTCGACGACGGGCGTCCGTCCTCGCTGCCGGCCATGCAGCCGGTGCCGACCTTCGAGGTCACCATCGACGGCGACGCTGTCACCGTCGACACCTCCTCCGCCCTGAACGGGGCCCCGTTCCCCGATCACTGAGCTCCGGCGGCCCCGTGCCGCCCCTCCAGACCCATCCCTCTCTCCCACAAGGACATGCATCCCATGGCTGACCTCGAGATCCGCGGCCTGAAGGTCGAGGCGGACAACACGGAGATCCTCCGCGGCGTCGACCTCGACCTCAACCAGGGCCAGACCATCGCCCTGATGGGCCCCAACGGCTCCGGCAAGTCCACGCTGGCCTACGCCATCGCCGGTCCCCCCGCCTACGAGGTGACGGGCGGCACCATGACCTGGAAGGGGACCGAGCTGAACGAGCTCACCCCCGACGAGCGGGCGCGGCTGGGCGTGTTCCTGGCCATGCAGTACCCCGTCGAGGTCCCCGGCGTCTCCCTGACCAACTTCCTGCGCACCGCCGTCAACGCGGTCCGTGAGGAGGACGTGCCGGTCCGGGAGTTCATGCAGACGCTGCGGGCCGAGATGGCCGAGCTCGACGTGGACGGCTCTTTCCTCCAGCGCTCGGTGAACGAGGGCTTCTCCGGCGGGGAGAAGAAGCGCTTCGAGATCCTGCAGGCCGCGCTGCTCAAGCCCCAGCTCGCGGTCCTCGACGAGACCGACTCAGGTCTGGACGTGGACGCGCTCAAGACCGTCGCCGAGGGCGTCAACCGGCTGTCGGGTCCCGACCTCGGGGTCCTCATCATCACCCACTACACCCGGATCCTGCGCTACATCACGCCCGACGAGGTCCACGTGATGTTCGAGGGCCGTATCGTCGCCTCCGGTGGTCCTGAGCTCGCCGACGAGCTGGAGACCGGCGGCTACGAGGGCATCCGCGCCGCCCACGCCGCAGGCGTCTGACCCCTTCCCGGATGAGAGGCCAGCCATGGCCATCGACGTCGCCGCTGTCCGTCGGTCCTTCCCGATCCTGGATCGGGAGCTCGACGGGCACCGGCTGGTGTACCTGGACTCCGCAGCCTCGTCGCTGACCCCGGAGCCGGTCCTCGATGCCATGGACCGCTACTACCGCTGGTCGCGCTCCAACGTCAACCGCGGGGTCTACCCCCTGGCCGAGGAGGCCACCGACCTGTACGAGGGCGCCCGCACGACGCTGGCCGGCTTCCTCGACGCGGATCCCGTCGGCGTGGTGTTCACCAAGAACGCCACCGAAGCCTGCAACCTGCTCGCCTACGGCTTCGTCCGCGCCCACCTCGGGCCCGACGACGTGCTGCTGTCCACCGTGATGGAGCACCACGCCAACCTGGTGCCGTTCACCCAAGCCGCGGCGGCGGTCGGCGCCGAGGTGCGCCACGTCCCGATCACCCCCGACGGGCTGCTCGATCTCGACGCCGCGGCCGAGCTGCTGGCGGACGGGCGGGTCACCTTCGCCGCCTTCGTCCACGTCTCCAACGTGCTCGGCACGATCAACGACGTGGAGCGCCTGACCCGCATGGTCAAGGACGCCAACGACCGGGCGATCGTCCACGTCGACGGCGCCCAGGCCGCCCCCCACCTGCCGGTGAGCTTCCGCGACCTCGGGATCGACAGCTACGCCATCCCCGGCCACAAGATGCTCGGCCCCACCGGCATCGGGGCGCTCGTGGCCCGGCCGGAGCTGCTGGAACGGATGGAGCCCTTCCTGACCGGCGGCGACATGATCCGGGACGTGACGCTCACCGGGGCGACCTGGAACGACGTGCCCCACAGGTTCGAGGCCGGGACCCCGATGATCGCCGAGGCTGCCGGACTGGCGGCGGCCGTCGGCGTGCTGGAGGGCTACGGCATGGCGGCGGTGCGCTCCCATGAGCGCGACCTCACCGCCCAGCTGCTCGACGCCCTGGGCACCGTCGCCGGCGTGACGGTCCACGGGCCGAAGGACGTGGATCTGCGCGGTGGCGCGGTCTCCTTCGCCCTCGACGGCATCCACCCCCACGACGTGGGTGCGATGCTCGGGTCGCGGGGGGGGTGCGTGCGGGTCGGGCACCACTGCACCAAGCCGCTGATGCGCTGCCTGGACGTGGCCGCGACCACCCGGGCGAGCAGCTACGTGTACAACGACGTCGATGACCTCGAACCGCTGGTGGACGGGCTCGAGGCCGCTGCCGCGTTCTTCGCCCGCTGAGGAGGCCAGCCGTGTCGATGGAGGACCTGTACCAGGAGATCATCCTGGACCACTACCGTAAGCCCAAGAACCGGGCTCCTGAGCTCGCCGACGAGGCGGTCCACGTCCACCACTCCAACCCGCTGTGCGGGGACGAGATGGACCTGCGCATCCGGGTGCTCGACGACCGCCTCGACGCGGTGGTCTTCGACGGCGAGGGCTGCTCGATCAGCCAGGCTGCCGCCTCGGCCATGACCCAGGCGGTGGTGGGCCGCGAGCTGAAGGACGCGCTCGACCTCGCCGAGGACTTCCGGCGGATGATGCACGGTGATGACCCTGCCCGCCCCGACGACCTCGGCGACGGCATCGCCTTCACCGGGGTCGCGAAGTTCCCCGTCCGTGTGAAGTGCGCCCTGCTCGGCTGGATGGCCCTGCGTGATGCCATCCAGACCTTCGAGCGGGGCGCATCCGCCCACACCGTCACCCACGAGGAGTGACCGTGAGCACTGACCGCACCGCAACGACCACCCGCGACGACGAGGTGCCGGAGTACGACACCGCTGACGGTCGGCCTCCCACAGAGGAGCGTCCACGTCAGCGGCACCCCTTCGAGGACCTGCCGTTGGAGGAGGACGGCATGCCGTCCTCCGACGCCCTCATGAACGGGCTGCGCGCCGTCGTCGACCCGGAGATCGGCTACAACATCGTCGATCTGGGGCTGGTGTACGAGGTCACCAAACCCGAGCGCGGCTACGCGCACGTCCTCATGACGCTCACGTCCATGGGCTGCCCGCTGACCGAGGTGATCCACCAGCAGTGCTCGGTGATCCTCGGGGCCATGCCGGGCGTCGACCGCGTCGAGGTGGAGTTCACCTTCACGCCCCCGTGG
>PWEU01000298.1 GCA_003554005.1 Nitriliruptoraceae bacterium | reverse complement strand
TGGCCGGCTTCGCGCTGAAGAAGCTCTACGACCGCCTGCGCCAGCCCATCGAGGAGAGCATCGAGCGTAGTCGCGAGCTCAGCGGGGCCGTGACCGAGATCGCCGAGGCTGCGAAGGCGACCACGGACGCCACAGCGGAGGCGGAGTCCAACGCGGGCAAGACGATCGCTGCCATCGAGGAGCTCGGCCGGCAACTGGCGGACGGAGAGGAGGAGGCCTCCGAGGAGGAGGCCATCGAGGAAGCTCCAGCGGAGACCGCCGAGGAGGCTCCGGAGGAAGGCTCGGAGGAGTCTTCGAAGCAGGACTGAACCCGCTCGGTCGGCCGCGCAGCGATCCCGGGGCGCCCTCCACAGCCCACGCCCGCTGGCTGGACGTGCGGCCTGCCGCCGCCGGGCTAGAGCAGGTCTGTGCGGATGGGCCACTAAGGTCAGGTCGACCCCGGTCCACGTAGCAGTGGACGCTCGCCGGCGGGGAGGGGGGACCGTGTCCGATGTTTCGGCCCGTGGCAGCGGGGCGGTACGCGACCATGTCCCGTTGGCCAAGGTGGCGCCGCCGGAGCTGCCAGCCGTGCTCGTGGCTGAGACCCGGGCAGCACGGATGCTCTCCGGCCCTCCCGCCCCGATCACCGTGCTCGTCGCGCCACCCGGCGCAGGTAAGACGGTCACACTCACCTCGTGGCTGGAGAGCACGCCGACGCTCGCCGGCCGGGTGGCCTGGGCGACCCTGGACCGTAACGACAACGACGTCGCGAGCTTGTGGACGACCCTGCTCGCGGCGCTGCGCGCCAACCTGTCGCTCGCCTCGGATCGTGGGATCGCCGAGCTGTCGTCAGCTCCGACCTCGGCAGGTGTGGACGAGGCTCTGATCAGGCAGCTCGGCGCGCTGATCGGGCCGCAGGATCCGCCCTTCGTGCTGGTGATCGACGACCTGCACGAGATCACCGAACCCGATGCGCTGTCGAGCCTGGAGCTGCTGCTCCGACTGCGTCCCCCGGGCCTTGCGTTGGTCCTCAGCGCGAGGTACCAGCCGGGCATCGCGCTGCACCGGTTCCGGCTGGACGCGTCCGTCCGTGAGATCGGTCCTGAGGACTTCGTGCTGGGCTTGGAGGAGGCGGGGCAACTGCTGTCGTCCCTCGGCCACGACCTCGAGGCAGAGTTGGTCGACGCGCTCTGGCGGCGGACCGAGGGATGGGTGGCAGCGTTGCGCCTGGTGGCCGCCGAACTGGAGCGGGGCGCCGATCCGCAGCAGGTGGCACGGACCTTCGGTGGGACGACCCCGACTGTCGCCGAACTCCTGGTCGTCGAGGTGCTCGAACACCTCCCCAGCGAGACACGCCAGTTCCTGGTGGGGACCGGTGCGTGCCGTGAGATCACCCCGACGCTGGCCGAACGGTTGACCGGACGCAAGGACGCCGGCGCGGTGCTCGAGGAACTGCACCAACGCAACGCCCTGACCAATCGGCTCGCCCACGGTGAGGGGTCGGAGCCCGTGTACCGCTACCACGACCTGCTACGGGAGTACCTGGGCAACGAACTGCAGCGCAGCGATCTCCCCCGATGGCGTCAGCTCCAGGGCGAGCTGGCCAGCTGGTACGCCGATAGGCGGGAGTGGCGGCTGGCGCTCGAACATGCGGTTGGCTCCGCCGAGCAGGACCGGGTCCATGCCGTGCTCCGCACGGCTGGTGTCGGGATGGTCCTCGACGGCGACGGACCGATCATCGAGCGGCTGCTGGCCGACGCACCGGGGGCGTGGCGGGAGGACCCGGGGATCGGTTACGTGCTCGCCGCCTCGGCGCTGGCCCGGTTCGACCCCATCACCGCGGATCGGCATCTCGCCGCGCTGGCCGTCGCGCCATCCTCTGACAGCGACCCCGCGGGGGATCCCTGGCTGTCGGCCCTGCGGGCGACGATCGACCTGCACCGCGCGCGTTTCGCTCCCGAGGTGGCCACCGCGCTGCGCGACGCGGACATCGCTGAGGTCGGTGACACCGGCGATGTGGACCTGGATCTGCTCGGGCTCGTCCAGACCGGGGTGGCGCGGGTCCGGGTGGGCTCCCCCTCGGGGTCGCGGGGCGACCTCGAGCGTGCTCTGCACCTCGCGACCTCCACCTCACGTGACTTCCCACGCCTGATGTGTCTCGGCAACCTCGCGGCGCTCGCGACGATCGCCGGCCGGATCCCTGAGTGCGATGAGTACCTGGACACCGCCCTGACGATCGCACGGCGACGTGGCTGGCACGGCAGCCAGCTCACCGCCCAGCTCCACGTGCTCGTTGCGTGGTGGGCGTTGCTGCGTGGTGACCGATCCACGGCGCGCCGCGAGATCGCTGCCCTGCCGCCGCCAGCGACGCTCGGGAACCCCGACATGCGCGTCGCCTCGGCCACCGTCGTGGCCGTTGCCGACCACCTCGATGGCGCGTCGGCGAGGGAGACGGCGATCCACCTGCGGTCGGCTTGGGAGCACCTCGGGGACGCCGAGACGACTCCCGAGATGGCTTGCATGCTGATCCCGTGGGAGGTCAAGCTGTGGCTCGCCGCCGACGACCCCGTGGCCGCCGAGGAAGCAGCCCGACGACGTGAGCCGGATCTGGACGGCAGCGCCGAGCAGCTGCTGGTCCGGGTGCTGCTGGCACGCGCCAAGGGGTTCCCTGCCGCCAAGGCACGCCGGTGGCTGGCGCCTGCCCGCACCGGTGAGGTCGCTGTGAGGTTCGCGGTCAACCGCATCTGGGTGTGGCTCCTCGAGGCGCAGCTCGCTGCCGATGCGGGGATCGCCCCCGCATCCCATGAGGCGCTCATGCAGGCGGTCCGGTCTGCGGCACCGGACCACCTCATCGGTCTCGTGGACGCCTTCGGCCCGGCGACGAAGGATCTGCTGGCTGTCGACCGCGGTCGGTTCGGCCGCCACGAGGGTTTCGTCACCGAACTCCTCGAGCGGCGATCCACAGAGGGCGTAACGGCTGCCACCCTGGTTCTGACCCCCGTGGAGGATGCGATCCTGCGGGAGCTGCCGACACACCGGACGATGGCGGACATCGCTGAGCTCAGGGGGGTGTCCGTGAACACCGTCAAGAGCCACCTGAAGAGCATCTACCGCAAGCTGGCCGTCCAGGGCCGGCGGCAGGCGGTGGAGGAGGCCAGGGCGCAGGGCCTGCTGTAACCCGGTTGATCGCCGAGTATCCGCAGGGTGGGCCGGTTCACCCATCGTGGGTGAGGAGGTCACCCTCCCACGTTCGTAGTTTTCGCGTCAACAGCCGTGGTTCCCCCGCACAGGACCTGCCATGTTCGACGTCAGTTCGTCACGCCTTCCGATCCCGCACCTGTTCATGGTGCTCACGGTCGGGATCTTCGCGCTCATGACGGTGGCCGCCTTCGCGCCCGCCTGGGCGGATGATCAGGCTGCGGCCGCCGATGGCCACGACCTCGCGGTCGCGCCCGTGGACGCTGCCGCCCCGGCCGTTGACGGGCTCGCGATCGGGTCGCTCGTCCTCCTCCTGGCACTGCTCGCTGCGACCATCCGCGCGGGCCGGGCGGGAGGCGACGGGTCGGGCCGGCCGATCCTGGGGTTGGTGGCGGGGCTCCTGGCGGGAGTCGCCGGCGCCATGGGGCTGTTCAGCCTCGGTGTCATCGGCCTCAGCAGCCCGACGTGGGTCTACGCACCGTTGGCCCTCGCGACGCTGGGCACAGCGCTCGGCCTCACCGGGCCCTTCCAGCGGCGGACGGCGGCTTCTCCCGTGGCGGCGCCGTACCCGGTGGTGACCAGCCGCTCGGCGTAGGGAAGCGGCGACCCTCGACCGGTCGGCCCCGAACCGGCAGGACCGCAGGACGCCCGAGGACTCGGCCAGCCACGCCGGCTGCCCCGCGTCGTGGGACTGACGGGTCGGTGATCAGCGGTGCGATCAACCGGGACGCTGGTCCGGTCGCGGATCCTGCTGCGCGAGGCCGCGACGTGCGCTGCGGACCCGCTCCCGCCGCTCACCGAGGCGGATGTCCAACTGCCGCGCCTCGTTCTGGTCGGAGGTTCCCAGCCGTGCGACGACCGTCGCCGCCAGGTCGTTGGTCGCTTCGCGGAGCGCCAGCGCTGCCGTGCGCAGCTGCCCCTCCGAGATCGTGTTGAGGCGTCCTAGGTCGTCGTGCAGTCGGTCGCTACGGGACCGCACCGCTGGTACACGCTCGTGCTGGTCGACCGATCCAGGCGGCTCGTTGCTGACAGCCAGCAGCCAGTCCGCGTCGTTGAGGACCTGATCGAGCAGCGTCTGCTGTTCCTTGCGGACCTGCGAGGAACGCACCGTGGCCACCACGGCGGCGATGACCGCGACGGCTGCTGCGAGCCCCAACAGCCGCCACAGCCACGTGGGTACACCCCCTGCCGCGGTTCCCTCGTCCGCGTCGGGAGCGGGCTCCCCCTCCGGTTCCGGTTCGGGTTCGGGTTCGGGTTCGGGCTCGGGTTCGGGCTCGGGTTCGGGCTCGGCTTCGGGCTCGGCTTCGGGCTCGGCTTCGTCTTCGGCAGCCGCGGCCGCACTGTCGCTCGGCAGCCGATCGCGCAGGGCCTCCCGCTCCTCGGTCGTGCAGGCGGTCGCCAGGGCTGCCGCCAGCAGCACGCTCGCTGCGACCACGACACCCCGACGCGCAGATCGCGTGTTCCCTTGTCGACGCGCCATCATCCGGCCTTCCCGACCCTTGGAGGTCTCCATCCCCCGCCCGCCGGTGTTGCGGCGGCGGGCTCGGTCAGCCTCGGCGACTGGCCTGAGGGCGGCGGAGCTTAGTTGGCAGGGGTTGTCGGGCCTCGGAGGAGCTGCGGTCGCCGGTCGGGCGACCATCGACGAGGGAGGCGACGCGCTGGCCCGGCCACACGATGACAGCAACGGCGTGCGAGCTAGCGTGGGTGGCACGGGTGCGCCGCTGCGCGAGCAGACGGGCCCGTGAGGTCTGGAAGGGGCCGAGGGTGACGGACGCCGGAGCCGGTGTGGCAGGCAGTGCGTCGGCGCGGG
>PWEU01000023.1 GCA_003554005.1 Nitriliruptoraceae bacterium | reverse complement strand
GACGACCACCGGGTAGCTGCGTCCGGGGATCGCCACCTCGATGATGGTGGGCAGGCTCATGCCGTCTCCGTGGCGCTGGTCGCGGTCACGTCATCACCTGCTCGTGCTCCGAGGGGGTGAGCACGTCACCGAGCGACATCGCCCAGCTCAGGACCTCCTCGACGACCTCCTCGGCGGCCCGGGCGCCGTCGACCCGCACGTCGGCCACCTCGAGGTAGCGGTCGTGGCGGGCGGCCAGGGTCTCGGCCACCCGCTCGGTCAGGGCACCGTCGGCGAGCAGGGGGCGGTCGGTGTCGCCGGTCAGCCGACCGACCAGCGTCTCGGCAGGGACATCGAGGTGGATGATGACCCCGGTCAGCAGCAGGGAGGTGACGTTGTCGTCGCGGAGCACGGCCCCACCACCCAGCGCGATGACGAGGTCGTGGTAGGTCGCCAGCTCCTCGATGACCTGGCGTTCGAGGTCGCGGAACCCGGCCTCGCCGTGCTCCTCGAACAGCTGCGGGATGGACCGGCCCGTCCAGCGGCGCAGTTCCTCGTCGGTGTCGGCGAAGCGCCGCCCGAGCCGCTCGGCCAGCTGCGTCCCGACGGTGGTCTTGCCGGCACCCATCATCCCCGACAGGCAGAGGTTGCGGCTCATCACGGGTGCATCACGGGTGCGTCCGACCCGGTGCGCTCGAGACCACCACGGCAACGGTGTTCACCGGCGCGCCACCTGCGCGAGGTAGCCGTCGAGGTTGCGTCGCACCTCGGTGACCGTGTCCCCGCCGGTCTTCTCCAGGAGCGCGTCGGCGAGCTCGAAGGCGACGACCGACTCGACCACCACCCCTGCCCGCGGGACCGCGCAGGCGTCGGAGCGCTGGGTGATGGCCTCGGCGGGCTCGTGGGTGTCGAGGTCGACGGTGGCCAGCGGCCGGGGCAGGGAGGAGATCGGCTTCATGGCGACCTTGAGCCGCAGCGGCTGGCCCGTGGTCATGCCGGCCTCGACACCCCCGGCCCGATCGGTCCGTCGTCGGAACCCTCCATCGAGGTGGTCGATCTCGTCGTGGGCCTGGCTCCCCGGACGCGCGGCGAGGTCGAAGCCGTCCCCGAACTCGACGCCCTTCATGGCCTGCACGGACAGACACGCCGCTGCGAGCCGGGCGTCGATCTTGCGGTCGTAGTGCACGTGGCTGCCGAGCCCCGGAGGCAGGCCGTAGGCGATGACCTCGACGACCCCACCGAGGGTGTCGTTGTCGGCCTTGGCTGCGTCGATCGCGGCGACCATGGCCGCGGCGACCTCTGCGTCGGAGCACCGCACCTCGGAGGCGTCAACGACGTCGAGGTCGTCGGGGCCGGGCCGGGCAGCGTCGTCGGGTACGGCGGCCTCCCCGATCCGAACGACGTGGGAGACCACGGTGATGCCCACCTCGGCCAGCAGCTGCTTGGCGAGGGTGCCGGCGACGACCCGGGCGGCGGTCTCCCGGGCGGACGCGCGCTCGAGGGCGTCACGGACGTCCTCGTAGTCGTACTTGAGCGCAGCGGTGAGGTCCGCGTGCCCGGGCCGTGGCCGGGTCAGCGGTGCGCCGCGTCCGGTGGCGCGGATGGCGTCCAGGTCGTCCCGGGGCTCGGGGTCCATCGCGTCGACCCACTTCGGCCACTCGGTGTTGCGGATGACGACGCTGACCGGGGATCCCAGGGAGCGGCCGTGACGCACGCCCGCCAGCACCTCGAGCTCGTCCACCTCGAAGGACATCCGGGGGGAACGGCCGTGGCCGAGGCGGCGCCGGGCGAGCTCGGCGGCGAGCAGCTTGGAGGACACGGACAGACCGGCCGGGAGGCCCTCCACGGTCGTAACCAGGGCGGGACCGTGGGACTCCCCGGCGGTCAGCAAACGAAGGCGGGACACGGACGACCTCGGGCCGGTGCGGGGGCCAGGAGCCTACCGGCGCCCTCAGCACCCGACGCGGCGCACGCCGGACCGGTCACCCCGTGCTGGTCGCCGGACGGTTCAAGGGGTTGTTGCGAAGGACGTCGTATCGCCCGGTTCCTCGCGGACGCCGGTGATCGCGAAGTAGTCCACGGCGACGTCGTCGAAACGCTCGTCGTAGTGGAACTCCCAGCCGCCCTTGCTGTCGAGCGTGCGACAGACGATCGATCCGTAGATGTCCCCCTGCGCGTTGGGGCCCGAGCAGTTCGACAGCGGTGCGTAGATGCCGGCCGCGATGATGCTGTGGTTGTTGGCCAGCACCTCACCACCACCACCGGCGAGGTAGATCTCGAGCGCGGTCGCGTCGGGCTGGGTCTCGCCGATGCTGTAGTTCACGCAGGATGCGCCGGTGCAAGGGTTGTTGCCCTGGCCTAGCAGTTCGAGGTTGCCCGACGGTGCGATGAAGATCCTGGTCGGGTCATCCCCCCTGGTACCGCTGAGGAGGTGCTCACCAGCTGGGAAGCGTGCCTGCGCGACGCAGTAGGTCTCGCCGTGCTTCAGCTCATCGATATCCATGATGTCGTCGTAGAACGGGATGTCATCGTCGTCTGGGTCGCAGGCGCCGCCGGATGCGTACGCCTCACTCCCGAGATCCGGCAACTCCTGCTCGTCCCCGGTCTCGATCCCACCGCCGGTGCGGATCACGCCACCGTTGTTGTAGGCGGCGCCTCCGTACCGGACCACCCAGTCCACCGTGGCGTTCCCGCGGAGCGTGATCTGGTTGTTCGAGCCGACGCTCCCGAGCCCGGTGTTGGTGTTCGTCCCGTCGTAAGAGTCCGCACTGTTCGCGCCCCGAAGCTCGATCAGGATGTCACCGAAGGCGGCGAGCGCGAAGAGGTACAAGGGGCCCATCGAGGCCTCGAGCGTCCTCGTGTGAACGCCGAAGACCCCCACCGAGCGAACCTCCCAGAGGTTGGTACCGACCCGGACGGCGGTCCACTCGTACTCCCCCCGACCGAGCGTGCCCGTCGTGGTCCCTGTGTACGCCTCACCGATCTCCGGTCGGTCAGCCAGATCCAGCCCAGCCAGCACCGTGAAGGCGTCCTGGAGGCCGGCATCCGCGACCTGGACCGCCTGATGGAAGTCCCGGTCAGCGCTCGCGAGCCGCTGTCCCGTTGACACGTCCGTGTAGAGGGCGATGATCAGCCCACCGACGACGATGGCCGCCAACAGCACCAACGGGATGGATCCAGCCTGCGATCGTCCGGGCGACGAACCCTTGCTCATGAGACTCTCCCATAGCGTGTGTTGCGCACGTTGATGCGGGTCTCGGCCCTGATCGGTTCCTGCCCGTCGAGATTGCGGACGAGGCGGATCCCGATCTGGCTCGCGTCGGCGAACTTGTCGTCACAGTTCGACTCGGTTTCCGGGTCGCACTCGATCTCGGTTCCCAGGGCAGTGTGGTAGGTGAAGACCGCCTCGATCCCGTTGTCGACGTCGGTGATCAAGCGTCGACGCGGGAGGGTCGTCGCCGTCGCCTTCAACGGGTCACCGCCCACGTCGATGACCTCTTCCAGGTCGTACTCCGTGATCTCTTGGAAGAGGAACTGGATGCCGTCCTCCTCCTCGATGAGGAAGGTGTGGATCTGGACCGTTCGATCCCTCACTACCTCTGCGCCGATCGTGTACCGGAAGTCATCACCGGCGGCGAGGTAGATCGGGTCGGCCACGCGTAGCTCACGCCCCACGACCTGGAGCGACCGCTCGATGTCATGGAGGGCGATCGCGCGCTCTGACGTCGTCCTGGTCACCTGCATGCTGCGCACCAGCGACGTGGTGACGAACCCGCCAACGATGCCCATCAGGAGCATGACGACGAGGAGCTCGACGAGCGTGAATCCGGCTTCGGGTGGGCGTCTCATCAGTTGCACCCCGTCGAGGTGTTGCTGAGGACGGACAAGGTTCCGGTCGAATCGGTGGCGCTGTCCCCCGATTCCGGGTGGAGCGCGTTGATCACGAAGTCGGTCTTGTCCGGGTTGGAGTCCGTGGGTCTGAACCCGTGGTCAGTCCCTGCCTCGAGTACCAGCCTGAACTCGGCCCCGGTCTCCGTGAAGGTCTCCTCATAGACCGGATTGAGGCTCTGGCTCTTGGGGCTGCCGTTGGTCGAGAAGGTGGCGGTCACGTTGTAGTTATCAGGCTCGAGGCCATCCACGAACGCGGTCACCGTGACGTCGTTCACGAACCGATCGTCCTCATCCAGACACACCGTCGTCCGTGACAGCACGCTCGCGGTGATGTTGACCTCGCCAGGGTCCCCATCGTCTGTGAACACGATGGATGTGCTGCCATTGAATGTCTCCGCTCCGAGCGTGCCGATGACCCTGAAGTCTCGCGTGCCGCTCGGGAACGTCCGGGACTCGGCGTCTATCGTGCCGCTCCAGGCGACGCCACGTTCGTTCTCATCGGTGATGTAGGGCGCGAGTGGGAGGTCGCTATCCACAAGGACGAGCGAACCGTCGTTCAGGACGTCGATGGACTGGTAGCGCACAACCGCACTGTCCACCCCGCTGCTGAAGCGCACCGTGACGCTTATCTGGCCCGCGTTCTCCGCTGGCGACAGGTCGACCAGTTGCATCGGCGACGGTCCGACCTGGAACTGCACCACCCGCGGTCGCTCGGGGTCACCGGCCTCCGTCGCGGTCGCGGCGCGTTCGGAGAAGAACCGTTCCTGGTAGGTGCGGTTGTACAAGCTCCACTGGACGATCGTGGTGAACCGCTTGATGCCGGCATCACGGTCGCTCCAGGTCACGAACCGGATCACGTCGTAATGTCTCCCGTCCGAGGTCTCGGGGACGATGGTGACCTCTGGCACTTCGGTGCGGCGCGCACCCTCGACGGGCCCCGGCAAGGTGACGAGCTCCTCGCCTTCGAACTCCCACAGCGGGTCGCTGGTCAAACCCTCGAAGCCGTCCTCGGATTCGAGGAGTTCCTCCAATTCTCCCTCGTACACGACCGCCTCACGCCACGGCAGCGCCTGGAACTCCTCGTGGAGGCTGTTCATCAACGCGGTCGCCTGCACGCGACGCTCGTTGTCGGCCGCGGTTCTCATGAACTGCACCAGTGACGAGGCAG
>PWEU01000169.1 GCA_003554005.1 Nitriliruptoraceae bacterium | reverse complement strand
TGGGTCCGCTGGCTCCCGAAGAACGGTTGAGCCACCGGTCGCGATGGCCTGCCGATCGGTTACCTGCAACCGATACCCGCGGCCTGGCGCAGGCGCGGAGGAGACGTTCCTCGCCCTGGCTTGACGCATCACAGAACCGGTACGAGCTCAACGGGAGGTAGCGACAACGCCTGCGGGCTCGACGGACGGTCGCGCAGCGGGTCCTTCCCAACGCGATCACGCCGGGGGCCCCCTCACCGTCGGATGCCTCGCCCGTGGCCACCGTGCCGAGGCGGGATCACCCCGCGCGCCTCAGCCCTGTCCCGAGGTCGCGCTCCGACCGGTCGGGGCGCGAACCTCCGGCGGGCCAGCCCCACGGCCGCCGCCACCGTCAGCGTCGCCGCCCCCGTGGCCACCGCGGAGCCGGTTGACCAGCATCAGCACGCCGACGAGCCCGATGGCGGCGAGGGTCAGGATGAGCAGGCCGGTCAGGGCGTCCAGCAGGGTCCGGAACCAGATCATGGCCACACCGAGCACGACCATCAGCGACCCGCCGATGAGCTTCAGCGCTCGGCCGTGCTTCTCCTCCAGCCGGGCGACCTGCATCGTGACCACCGCGATCCCGAACAGCACCAGCTCCAGGCCGACGTAGATCAGCAGGTAGAGGCCGAGCAGACCAGCGAACTCGGTGCCCCGCGCGACCCCCATCGTCTGCAGGAGCCCGGTCCAGATCACCGGGAAGCCCATCGTGCAGGGCAGCTCGATGACGGCGACGCCCGCAGCCAGGACCACGGTGGTGGCCAGGACCGCTGGAAGGGGGCGTTCGTCGTCGCGGATCGCCCGTCCACCGCGGTAGATGCGCGGCTTGTACCGGTCGGGGATCGTGAAGGACAGGCCCTGCTTGTAGGCGAAGTAGTCCTTGATGTTGACCGCCCCGATCAGCAGGGCGATCGCACCGACGACCCAGCCGATCACGGCGACGCTGGCCAGCAGGTCGACGACGGTGAACACCCCGACGATGAACGCCCCGTAGATCAGGCCGGTGACGGTCAGGAAGGTGACACCGACCGCGACGATCCTCCCCCGCGTCGCGCCGGCGTTGAGCACCATGGCCAGCAGGATCGCCAGGACCCACAGCGAGCAGGGGTTGAAGCCGTCCACGAAGGCGATCAGCGCCGTGATCCCGATGGCGGACCGACCCGCGAGTTCGACCTCGCCGATCACCGGGATCGAGATGGTGGTCTCTCCGGGCTCGACCGGGTCGATCCGGGTGGCGCTGGTCGCCGTCTCGGCCTCGGCCGTGCCATCGTCGCCACCGGACTCGCCCGACCCGGCTACCGCGACGAGGCTAGCCACCGCATCGGTCACCTCCACCGCCACCCGGTCATCGAAGCCGATCCAGACCCGGTCGCCGAGGATGGTGGTGGGCACCCCCGACGGTTGGGGGCCGCGGGCGAGCAGCTCCGCCTCCCAGCGGTCACGGGCGCCGGGATCGCTGGACACCTCGTGCTTGACCACCTCCAGTGGTGGCGCGTAGGAGTCCTCCAGTTCCCTGAGGTAGGCCTCCATCCGCTGGCAGAAGGGGCAGGTGATGGACCCGAAGTACAGCAGCTCGACCCGCCCGTCGTCGCCGAGGGCGCTGGCGATGTCGTCGGCGACCGGCTGGGCGGTGACGGTGTCGACGTCGTCGCTGGCCTGCGCCGTCCCCGTCCCCGCCCCGAGGACAGGGACCACGACCAGCGTCAGGCCGACGGCGATGAGCAACAACAGCCGCAGCTGACGGTCCAGCCAGCCAGGGGCGAGCACACCGCGCACGGGCACACCTCCGGACCTCCCCAGGGTCGACATCGGTCGACGACCACGACGGTGGGGAAAGTCCTCAGTTCCCGGGGCCGCACGACCCTGCCCTTCACCGTGGAAGATCGCGGCCCGCCGCCGAGGTCCCTGCTCCGGCTCAGTAGCCGCGGGAGACGTAGGCCCGGAGCTGGTCCGCGGTGTCGGTCAGTGCGTCCATCCGGAAACGCACCACGTCACCGACGGAGACGATGCCGACGAGCCGCTCGTCCTCGACCACGGGCACGTGCCGGTGCCGGCCCTGGGTCATCAGCGCGGCCACGTCGTCGACCCGGGCGGCCCGGGTACAGCTCGGGGTGTCGCGGCTCATCACCTCGAAGACCGGGGTGAGCAGCACCTCGGCACCCAGGTCCGCGAGCGCGTGGACGACGTCGCGTTCCGAGACGAGCCCGACGACGTCATCGGCGTCGTCGACCACGACGACCGCGCCGATCCCCTTGGACCGCAGCAGCGCGGCGACCTCGCCGACCACCGCGGTCGACCCGAGCGTCACGACCTCGACGCCCTTGTCGTTGAGGATGTCACCGATCGTCACTGCCATCAGCCCACCTTTCTCACGGCGCATCGTGCCACGCCTCGTGGACGTGGTCCACCCCCGGTTGCCGCGGCCGACCGGGTCACCCCGGCCGGGGTCACCGCTCGCGGGACCGAACGACCACGACGGGGCACTTGGCGTGGTGGACGCAGTGCTGCGAGACGGAGCCGAGCAGCGCCCCCCGGAAGCCACCGAGCCCGCGAGAACCCACCACGAGCAGCGAGGCGTGCTGCGACCGTTCGATCAGGATCTCGGCGGGACGGGCCCCGGCGACGATCTCCTCGGTGACATCCGGGTTCCCCTCCTCGGCGGCACGGACCGCCGTCAGCACATCGCGCACCATCCGTTCCGCGCGCTGCTGGGCGGCGAGGTGACGCTCTTCACGCCACCGGGACTCCGCTTCGCTCAGGTGCGCGGCCGTCCGACCGTCCGGAGCGTAGGCGTAGGAGGGCGAGTAGGGGCTGGGGGCACTGTCCAGCTCGTAGGTGGTGACGACGTGGAGCCCCTCCCCGGTGCGGACCGCCTGGCGGTAGGCCCAGGTCAACGCCTCGTAGGCAGCCGACGATCCGTCGATACCGACCACGATCCTCTGCGCACCCGGTCGACGTCCATCGGTCATGCTGCTGCCTTCCTTCGGTTCGCGGATCAGGGCCCCTGTGGGCACCGGGCGCTCAGGTTGCCACGTTCCCAGGCGCGTCGCTACGGGCGGTGGTCCCAGGAGCCCACGGTCCAGCAGCCTCGCGCGGCACGAGGCGCCCGCCCCGGTGACGGCCCCGCGCGGGTGGCTCCAGACGGGACAGTTGCCCAGCGGCTCGTGACCGCTCGAGCCTCGCTGCGCGGCGGCAGGTGTTTCGGCCGCTATCAGGTCGTCGCCAGGAACCCGCGGACCGCCGCCAGGTAGCCCCGCGGGTCCTCGTGGCGGGGCGTGTGCCCGGCGCCGGGGAGGTGGGCCACCTCGACGTGCGGGACGTGGACCCGCAGCGACCCGGCCGCCGCGGGGTCCAGCGCCCCGCCACGATCGGTATCACCGTGCAGCAGCAACGCCGGGCACCGCACGCGGGTGAGGAGGACCGTCCACTCCAGCCCAGTGTTGGTGCGGTGCTGCTCCTCCAGCGCCAGCGGAACGTGAGCGCTGAGCCGCTGGGTGGATTCGGCCCAGCGTTGCAGCGCCAGGTCCGACCAGCGCGGCGCAGCCTCCCGCTGGATCTCCAGCAGTTCTGCATGGGTACGGCGTTTGAGGGCGAGGATCGTGGCTCGCAGCGAGCGGGTGCGTGCGAGCTCGACCTCCGTCGGCGAGCTCGGGCGGGACCACCAGGGCGGTGGATCCTCCAGCGCGATGCGGCCGGGCAGCTCCGGGTGCAGGGCGGCGAGGGCCAGGGCGGTCACAGCTCCCATGGAGTGGCCGAGAAGGAGCGGACGTTGTAGACCGAGCGCCGCCATCACGCCGGCGACATCGGCCACGTGCTCACGGGTCGTGTACCCCGCGACGGGGCTATCGGACCGGCCGTGACCCCGGGCATCGAGCAGCACGACGTCGTGGTCGATGGCGAGGTCGTCGGCGACCGGACGCCAGCAGGCACCGTCGTCGCCGATGCCATGCAGCGCGACGATGGCGGGCGCGCTCGTCGGGCCTGCGCGCAGCAGGTGCAGGCCGAGCCGCCCGACCCGGACGACCCGTCGTTGCCACGTGGCCACCGAACACCGCCTCCCACCCACGTCGGGCGCGACGGTAGACCCGGGAGACGCTCGCGGCACGCCGTGGCGCTCCAGCGGCGCCCACCTCGGCGTCGAGGCGATCCCGGACCGCCTGCTCGCACGGCTGGAGGCTCAGCACCGGATCACCGCCACCGCGACCGCGTTGGTCCGCGCATCGGTGGCCAAGGGACCCTGACGGCGGACCCGCCCGGCAGGGCATACTCGAGCCATGCGTCGGAGACGGACCCAGGATGCCCTGGTCGCCGCGGCACATCGTGCCGGGGTGAGCGACGAGCGTGTCCTGGCGGCCGTGGCGGCGGTCAACCGGGAACACTTCGTCCCGCGCGGGTCCGAGAGCGAGGCGGCGCTGGACCGCCCGATCGTCATCGGCTCGGGGCAGACGACCTCTCAACCATCGCTGATCGCGTCCATGGTGGCGGCGCTGGAGCTCACCGGTACCGAGCGGGGGCTGGAGATCGGGACGGGGTTCGGCTACCAGACCGCTCTGCTCGCCCACCTGGCCGCCGAGGTGTACTCGATCGAACGGATCGCCTCGCTGGCCGAGCGGGCCCGCGAGAACCTCGCCGCCTGCGGGATCGAGGGCGTCGAGGTGGTGGTCGGTGACGGCACGCGCGGGTTGCCCGAGGCCGCCCCCTTCGACGCGGTCGTGATCTCCGCGGCGGCCCGCGGGGTCCCGGCCGACGTCGCCGGCCAGGTCACCGAGGGCGGCCGCCTGGTGGCCCCCGTCGGTCCCCAAGGCGCCCAGACGGTGGTGCGCTACACGGTACGGGACGGCCGCCTGCAGGACCCCCAGCGGCTCAGCTCGGTGCGCTTCGTCCCGCTGATCGGTGACGAACCGGGCTCAGGCTGACCCGCGCCAGCGTCACCGCGCGTGGCGTCCGACGACCGCGCGCCCGCCGTCATCGGGCCCATGACATGACGAGGGCCGGTGCGCGGTGCGCACCGGCCCTGCTCCGAGGAGGACAGCTCAGTATCCGTCGTCGTCGTCGTCCAGACCCTCGGTGG
>PWEU01000408.1 GCA_003554005.1 Nitriliruptoraceae bacterium | reverse complement strand
TACTCGGCCGGGAACGTGACCTCCGTACCACCGGTCGTGTCGAGCCGTTCGAACAGCGCGGTGAGGTCGGCCTCGAACGCTGGCCAGCGGCCCTCCTCCTCGGCGAGCTGGCGCGCCGAGGCGAGCGGGCCGAACAACCGCGGGTAGCACTCGACGGCGGCCTCGACGGAGTCGTGGGTGATGTCCCAGTGCCCACGGTCGAAGCGCAGCCGCACGCGGGTGCCGTCGAACAGTTGCTGCACGTAGGTCCCTTCCCCCCAGCCCAGCGGTGGATCGACGAAGTCGGGTGGTGCCGGCATGGGGGCGCAGCGGTGGCGAAGAAGTCGCCCATGGCCCAGGTCCGTCGCGCCACCTGCTGGTGTTCGATCAGTCCGTGCATCGAGCTCCCTCCTCATCGGGTAGCTCGACGGTGCACCGTGCAGCCGTGCGCCGTGTCGCCTGTGCAGGCCGACCTGTCGGCGCAGCTGCCCGAGCCGCACCAGTGCCTCGGGACGCCACGTCGGGCGCTGCTCGCTGATGGCGTCGCCCGCGGCCACCAGGGCGCCCTCAGCCTCCTCGAGCCGTCCGTACCAGGCGAGGATCGCGCCGTAGTGGGCGCTGCACACCGCCCGCAGGAAGCGCGCGTTCGTCCGTTCGCTGAAGGCGGCGACCTGCTCGCACCACTGGACCCCGCGGTCGTACTCGCGGCGATCCTCACAGGTCGCGAGCAGCAGACAGCACGACCAGGCCGCAGGAGCGAGGTTCTCGTACTCCCCGGCCAACGCCGCCGTGGCGGCCTCGCTGAGCCGACGCAAGCCCGCGTCGACCTCCCCCAACCGCAGGCGTGCGACGCCCTCGGTCGCCACCGCGAACATCTCGAGATCCACCCGACCGTGGCGCTGCCCCGCGTCGACACCCTCCCGGGCGTGGTGCAGCGCGACCTCGGGGTCGCCATCCGCCAGGGCGTGGTCGTCCGCCAGCCACAGCGCCATCCGTGCTGCCGCACGATCAGCGCCGGCGTCACGGTAGGCGCGATACGCGCGCTCGCGGGCATCGATGCAGGCATCGACGTCATCGAGCCACCAGGCCGCCCAGCTCAGCCACTCGAGCGCCTCGGCGGCCCCCCCCTGCTGAGCCGCTGCTGCGAAGCGGACCCACGCGTCCTGCCAGTCTCCCCGTGACAGCGCATCCGCGCCCGCGCGGGTCGTCGACGAGCGGCGGAGGTCCTCGGACATCCACGCCAGCGTGGTGACCGGTGTCGTCACTGCGAGCCGTGGGCCGACCCAACCGAGCGAGCTGAGCAGCGGGAAAGCCGTGGTGGCGTGCAATGGCTCGCGCCTCCGGTTCGTCCTCCTCTGTATGGCGGTGATCCGCCGCCGTACCGCACCACGACCACGACAAGGAGGACATCGTGACGACCATGACGGTCCGCAACGGCATCGACCTCGATCGGCTCCAGGCGACCGCGGAGGCGCTCGGGACCGATGCGGAGCTCGGCCACTTCACCTTCCGCGCGGGCAGCCGGTGGGAGGACGGCACCCACAACGTGGGCACGATCGGACGGTTCACCCACGCCGGCGAGCTCGACGACAGCCGCGCCGAGAGCTTCCAGCTCGAGGGCGACGAGCCACCGGTCCTGCTCGGCAACAACCACGGGCCGAACGCCGTCGAGCTCGTGCTCCAGGGCCTGGGCTTCTGCTACGCGGTCGGCTACATCGCCAACGCCGCGGCGAAGGGCATCGAGGTCACACGGATGGAGTACGAGGTCGAGGGCGACCTCGATGTCCGGCCCTTCCTCGGGCTCGAGGGTCCGCGGCCGGGCTTCACCGAGATCCGGGTGACCGGCCGGGTCTCCAGCCCGAACGCCAGCGATGAGCAGCTGACCGAGCTGTGCCAGTACGTGCAGGACACCTCGCCGGTCCGCGACATGCTGGTCAACCCCGTGCCCGTGCACACCTCGCTGGAGATCGACTGAGCACTGGACGGTCGCGCCGTCCTCCTCCACGATGGGTCCGATGGTGGGAGCGCTGAGGCCGAGCGAACGAGCGGCACTGCGGCAGCTCGCGCGCAACGAGCTGCCGCGGCTCTACGCGCTGGCGCGCCGGCTGGGAGGGGTCGACCCGGAGGACCTGGTCCAGGAGAGCCTGCTGCGGGCATGCCGTTCCTTCGGCTCGCTGCGCGACCTCCAGGCCGGCCCGAAGTGGCTGACCACCATCCTGACCAACACCTGGCGGGACTGGCTCCGTAAGGACCTCCGGGAACCCGACGAGGTGCCTGTGGAGGAGGACGGGCCCTTCTCCCTCTACCGCACGATCGAGGAGGAGGATCCCTACCCCTACTCGGACACCCTCCACGTGGACGTGCTGGGGGCCTTCTCGGAGCACGACGTCCGTGAGGTGCTCCAACGCGTCCCGCCGCGGTACCGGGTCGCCCTGGTGCTGCGCTACATCGAGGGCTACTCGACCACCGAGGTCGCCGAGATGCTGGAGCGGCCACCCGGCACGGTCATGTCGCAGCTCCACCGCGCCCGTCACCGCTTCGAGCGTGAGATGTGGGACTACGCGGGCGAGTCCGGTCTGCTGGTGGGTGCCGCAGCCGGGGAGGGGCGAGGCCAGCGGGAGGTGGGCTCGTGACGCCACCGATCGGATGTGGAGAGGCGGTCCGCCGGCTGTGGGAGTTCCTCGACGGTGGTCTCGACGCGGCCGACCATCTACAGGTCGAGCAGCACCTCGCATGGTGCCTGCGCTGCTGCGGTGAGGTGGCCTTCGCCCGGGAGCTGCGGGGCCTGCTACGGACCCGGACCGGGATCACGCTGCCGGACGACGTCCGCAACCGGATGGAGCACTTCATCGACGAGCTGGGTGAGGAGACCGAGGAGAGGAGCCGCCCGTGACCCGAGCCGAACCAGGAGCTGATCTGCTGTTCCAGGCCGAGATCAAAGCGGCGGTCCGGACCGCGTACCGCGACATCCCGACGGGTGCCGGCGCGGTCCTGGCGGAGCGCCTCTACCCGCGGGAGGTGGTGGACTCGCTGCCGGCAGCCGCCATCAGCTGGGCGCTGGGGGTTGGCGACCCCGTGGCCGCGGCCGACCTGACACCCGGCGAGGGCGTGCTCGACCTCGGCTGCGGGGGTGGCCTCGACACGGTCCTCGCCGCGCGTGAGGTGGGCCCGGAGGGCCGGGTCATCGCTGTCGACGTGCTGCCGGAGATGTGCGCGCGCACCAGGGCAGCGACCGAGGCCGCCGGGGTCGCCGAGCGGTGCGAGGTCGAGGTCGGCGAGATGGAGGACCTGTCGGTCCCGGATCAGGCTGTCGACGTGGTCATCAGCAACGGGGTGCTGAACCTCTCCCCGCGCAAGAGCCGGGCACTGGCGGAGGTGGCCCGGGTCCTGCGCCCGGGTGGCCGCCTGTGTGTCGCCGACCTCGTCGTCGAGACCGACCTGCCGCCCGAGGTGCTGGCCAGCCCGGCCGCGTGGGCCGGGTGCATCGCCGGTGCGGTCTCGGAGCGGGTGCTGCGCCGCAAGCTCGTGCGGGCCGGGTTCGATGACATCGACGTCGCGGGGCACACGGGGTTCAGCCTCGACGAGGTCGCGCTCTACCCCCTGTTCACGCCCGAGGTCATGGAGCTGCTGCGCCAGCTGCTCCCACGTGAGGTCCAGCAGCAGGTCGCCCTCAGCGTGATCGCCCGGTGTCGCCGGCCGGAACGTCCGGACGACGCCCCGCTGGCCGCTCCCTCAGTGGCCATCTCCGGCGCGACACCGCTGGCCGCGATCGCCCCCGATGCGGTCGAAGCGCCCGGGGTGACGGTTCGCCACCTCAAGGGTGTCGAGGACGCCCAGCTGAAGGTCCTCGACGTCGAGCCGGGTGGCTCGACGCCCCACCACACCCACGCGCACGCCCACGAGGGGGTCGTGATCTCCGGTCGGGGCCGGTTGCGGCTCGAAGGCGGCGATCAGCCGATCGGTCCGGGCGATGCCTTCTCGATCGCCCCGCGGGAACCCCATGCGATCGAGAGCGAGGCGGAGCACCCGTTGCGCTTCGTCTGCATGGACTGCCTCTTCGACTGAACTGCCATGCTGGTAGCGCCGTCCGGACGTCTGGGGACGGCGTCGGTCGCACTGCAACGGCCGTGCCGGTGGGATCCTCTGTCACACCGAGGGTCGGAGGACTGACCGACAACGACCAGCCGACCGCGTGGAACGCCGTGGTGCGAGCGGAGCCGATCGAGCTCGGCGAGTGCGACGACGACTAGGCCGGGCGAACCTCGACCCCGGGCCCACGACCTCCCTGTCGAGACCGAGCAGCCACGGTCGATGGGAGGTGGTCGCGACCGGTGTCGGCCTCCGAGTCGGGCATGCTGAGAGTCGGTGACGCTTCGGGATGGGTCCGGCGGGTCCGGGTCCACGAGCGACGGTCACCGCCGATGACGAGGTCTGGTGATGTCCATGACCGAGGACGGGCGGAGAAGCGGCCGCCGGCTCGTGCCTGTGTCGGCCGCCGTCCTGTTCACGGCCTCGGTACTGGCGGCGCTGACCGTCGTCCTTCCTGCGGCGATGGCTCAGGAAGCCGGCGAGGTCGGGGACGTCGACGCCGGGCGGCAGGTGTTCGCGAACACCTGTGCCGCCTGCCACGGCACCTCCGCCGAGGGCCAAGGTGACGCTCCCTCTCTGATCGGCGTGTACGACCACAAGACGGTCGAAGAGGTCGAGACCATCATCCGTCAGGGCCGAGGGCGCATGCCGGCGTTCGACGGGACGTTGAGCGACGCGCAGATCGACGACGTGACGGCCTTCCTCGCGGTCGGACCGGATGATGCTGCAACGGGCCCGAGGCGCGGGCCCCATATGGACAGGTGGGGGGACCGCATGATGTGGAACGGAGCCGGCGCAGGGTTCACGGTGGTCTGGATGATCTTCGGGCTGCTGCTGATCGTGCTGCTCGTGGTGGGGATCGTCTGGCTCGTCCGCCAGGTGTCCTCCAACGGCGGCCGCCCAACCGACCAGCAACGCCCGCCGGCCTCGGGTCCGGCGTCAGGCACGGCGCGCGAGGACCTCGACCGTCGTTACGCGCGGGGAGAGATCAGTCGCGAGGAGTACCGGGCGATCCGCGACG
>PWEU01000365.1 GCA_003554005.1 Nitriliruptoraceae bacterium | reverse complement strand
CGTGCTGCTCGCAACCCACGCCGATGAGTCCCTGCAGCTGCTGGTCGATCCCACGCCACGGGAGCAGGAGCTGCTGGGTGCCTGGCGGTACAGCACCAACGACACCTACCTGCACACCGACGCCTCGCTCCTGCCTCGCCGTCGTGCCGCCTGGGCCTCCTGGAACTACCTCCTGGACGACTGCCGCGTCCCCACCGAACGGGTCAGCCTGAGCTACCACATGAACCGGCTCCAGACCCTCGAGGAGCCCCGTGACTACGTGGTCACGCTGAACCCGGCGACGCCACCGTCCCCCGAGACCGTGCTGCGCCGGTTGGACTACACGCACCCGGTCTACACCGCCGCCAGCGTCGGCACGCACGACCAGCTCGACGAGCTCAACGGCACCCGGCGGACCTTCTACGCCGGGGCGTACCAGCGGTACGGCTTCCACGAGGACGGCCTGTGGTCAGCGGTGCGCGCCGTCCACCACCTCGGTGTCCGGTGGCCGTGGTGACCCGGACCCGCGCCTCGGGCCTGTACGTCGGCTGGACCCGCCACCGCCGACGGGTCACCGTCGACCGCAGCTTCCGGTACCGCACCTTCCACGCCCTGCTCGACCTGGACGAGCTGCCCCGGCTCGAGCGCGAGGTCCGTGGCTTCGCCTACCGACGGCCGTCACCGGTGCGCTTCCGTGACCGCGACCACCTCGGCGCAGGGGACACCCCGGTCAAGGCCAAGCTGTCGCGCTGGCTGGCCGGCCACGGCGTCGCGCTCCCCGACGGACACGTGCGGGTGCTCGCGAACCTCCGGGTCCTCGGCCACGTCTTCAACCCCGTCAGCTGGTGGTTCTGCCACCGCGCCGACGGCTCGCTGGCGCTGGTGGTCGCCGAGGTCCGCAACACCTTCGGGGAGTCCTACTGGTACCTGCTGGACGAGCTCGAGGACAGTGGGAACGGGGTGGTCCACGCCCGTGCCGCCAAGCGGTTCCACGTCAGTCCGTTCCTGCCGATCACCGGGCTCGAGTACCGCTTCAGCTTCGTGCTGCGTCCTGATCGGATCGTGGCGCACATCGACGTCCTCGCCGACGGCGAGGTGGTCTTCGACGCGACCCAGACCGGCTCCCGCCGTCCGTTCACGACCGATGGCCTGGCCCGCACCCTGGTCACCAACCCCCTGCTGCCGCTGCGCACCGTCGCCCTGATCCCCCTCCAGGCCGTCCGGCTGTTCCTCCGAGGGGTCCGGTTCCATCGCAAGCCGGACCCGCCCGCCGGCGGCCTCGCGCGGGGTCGGTTCGTCGGCGGCGGGGCCATCCCGGCGGGGCGTGACCACGAAGCGGCGTCGAGCCCGTGAACCGCTGCACCGTGCAACCGAACCGACGAGGAGGACCGTGGTGGAGCCCGTGATCCGGCCAGTGCCGCCCGCGCCGGACATCGTCCGGGCCGAGACGCCGATGGAGCGCCGTGCCCGGCACGCGATCACCTCGATGCTCGAGCAGTTCGTGGTCGGCCGGGTCGAGGTGGTGCTGCCCGACGGCCGGCGTCGGTGGTTCGGTGACGGCGACAGCGAGCTGCGCTCACGGATCCACGTCCACGAATGGCGGTTCTTCACCCGGCTCCTTCACGGCGCGACCGTCGGCGTGGGGGAGTCCTACCTGCAGGGGGAGTGGTCCTCGACCGACCTGGTCTCGCTGGTGCGGATCGTGATCGCCAACCGTCGGGCGCTCAAGCGCATCACCCCGGCGGCGCTGGCCAACATCGCCTCGGACAAGCTGATCCACTCCTTGCGGGCCAACCGCCTGGGTCGCTCCAAGCGCAACATCGCGGCCCACTACGACCTCTCCAACGAGCTGTACGCGCTGTTCCTCGACGACTCGATGACCTACTCGGCGGCCTATTTCAGCTCACCCACCGTCACGCTCGAGCAGGCCCAGGAGGCCAAGTACCGGCGGCTGGCGGAGAAGGCCCGGATCGGCCCGGGTGACCACGTGCTGGAGATCGGCTGCGGCTGGGGCGGGTTCGCGATCTTCGCCGCCAGCACCTACGGCTGCCGGGTCACGGGCATCACCTTGAGCGAGCAGCAGGCGGCGATGGCCCGTGAGCGTGTCGCCGCCGCGGGCCTCGACCACCTCGTCGACATCGAGCTGACCGACTACCGCGAGGTGACGGGCCGCTTCGACCGGATCATCTCCATCGAGATGCTGGAGGCCGTCGGGCACCGCTACCTCGACACCTACTTCGCCACGATCGACCGGCTGCTCGCTCCCGACGGGCTGGCCGCGGTCCAGGTCATCACCATCCCGGAGCAGCGCTACGAGAACTACAAGCGCCGCCCCGACTTCATCCAGCGCTACATCTTCCCCGGCGGTCACCTGCCGTCGCTGGAGGCCATGAGCGGGTCGATGGGTCGCAGCGGCGACCTCTACGTCGAGGCGGTCGACAACATCGGCGTGCACTACGCCGAGACCCTGCGCCGGTGGCGCGAGCGGTTCCTGTCCACCGTGGACCAGGTCCACGCCCTCGGCTTCGACGACCGGTTCGTACGGATGTGGGAGTTCTACCTCGCGTACTGCGAAGGGGCCTTCCTCGCCCGCTACATCAGCGATCTGCAGGTGGTGCTCACCCGCCCGATGAACGGCACGCTCGGGACCCACCCCTACGGCCGCGAACTCGTCCAGGTGCGTGAGGCCGACCTGCCGCCGCGACGCAGTGACCGGCTCGCGGGTGACCACGTGGCCGCCCGCGCCGCCGGCGAGGTGGGCGCGTGAGCCGCCCGACGTGGAAGGCCCGCGTGGTCGACGCGGTGATCGACCGCGGGATCCTGCCCGATGCGCTCCTGCGGCGCGCCATCCGCCGCCTGCTGCACCGTCGGCGGGCGGTCATCACCGCCGGCAGCGTCGAGGAGCGCGGGGAACGCCAACGCCAGCTGCTCGCGGCTCTGGCCGCCGCGCCCGTGGCGATCGACACCGTTGAGGCCAACGAGCAGCACTACGAGGTCCCCACCGAGCTGTTCGAGCTGATGCTCGGCCCGCACCTGAAGTACTCATCGGCGTGGTGGCCCGTCGGGGTGTCCACCCTGCCCCAGGCCGAGGAGGCGATGCTGGCACTGACCTGTGACCGGGCCGAGCTCACCGACGGCCAGGACGTGCTCGAGCTCGGGTGCGGTTGGGGTTCGCTGACCCTGTGGATGGCCGAGCGCTCCCCCGGCTCGCGGATCACCGCGGTGTCGAACTCCGCGACCCAGCGCGAGCACATCGAGCAGCAGGCGGCTCGGCGCGGGCTCCACAACGTGACCGTGCTGACCTGCGACGTGAACCGGCTCGGTGCCGGTGCCGGTCAGGGCGGCGGGCCGGGTGCGTACGCCGAGGTTGTGCACGAGCAGGCCTTCGACCGGGTGATCTCGATCGAGATGTTCGAGCACGTGCGCAACCACCGCGTGCTCACCGAGCGGATCGCCTCCTGGCTCAAACCCGGCGGCAAGCTGTTCGTGCACGTCTTCGCCCACCGCTCGGACGCGTACCCCTTCGAGACGGGCGGCGACGCCGACTGGATGGCCCGGCACTTCTTCACCGGGGGGCTGATGCCCTCCCACGACCTGCTTCTGCTCAGCGTCGCGGAGCTCGAGGTCGAGGACCGCTGGGCGGTATCCGGCGGCCACTACGCCCGGACGCTTGGCGCCTGGCTGGAGCGCCTCGACGCCCACGCGGACCGGGTGCAGCAGCTGTTCGCCGATGCCGGCGGGCCGGTGTCGCCGCGGGCGGCCTACCACCGCTGGCGGGTGTTCACCATCGCCTGCGAGGAGCTGTTCGCCTTCCGCGGCGGCGACGAGTGGCACGTGTCGCACTACCGTTTCGTGCGGCCCGAATGAGGCGGGGCGCCGACCACACCGGGGAGGTGGACCGACGATGACCGACGATCTGCTCGAAGACGCCATCGTCCGTTTCGAGGAGGCGCTGCCCCATGCGCAGCTGTCCGAGGACGCCCACGAGCGGCTCCGCAGCCCCGTGTCGTCGTTGAAGGTGTCGGTGCCGGTGCGCATGGACGACGGGCGCTTGCGGATCTTCCCCGGCTACCGGGTCCGCTACGACGACACCCGTGGGCCGGCCAAGGGTGGCATCCGGTTCCACCCGGGCGTGACCGCCGCCGAGGTGACGACGCTGGCCTTCTGGATGACCTTCAAGACCGAGCTCATGGACCTGCCCTTCGGTGGCGGCAAGGGCGGGGTCGCCGTCGACCCCAAGCAGCTCTCCGCCTCGGAACTGGAGCGGCTGTCGCGCGGCTACCTCGCGGCCATCGCCGACGTGATCGGTCCCGACGTCGACATCCCGGCCCCCGACGTGGCGACCAACGAGCTCGTGATGGGCTGGATGGCCCACGAGTACGCGAAGATCAACCGTGGCCACCACCCCTCGGTGGTCACCGGGAAGCCACTGGCGCTCGGGGGCATCCCCGGGCGCAGCAGCGCGACCTCGGACGGCGCCTTCCACGTGATCCGGACCGTGCAGTCGCGGGTGCTGCCCGACATCGACCACCCGAGTGTCGCCATCCAGGGCTTCGGCAACGCGGGCTCGCAGCTGGCCACCCGCCTGGCGGAGGCCGGGTGGCGCGTGGTGGGCGTCAGTGACTCCTCCGCGGCGATCCACGACGCCGGCGGCCTGGACGTCGCGGCCCTGCGCGAGCACAAGAAGGCGACCGGGTCCCTGGCCGACCCACCGGTCGGGGAGGAGATCGCTGCCGAGGACCTGCTCTGCCTGGAGGTCGATGTCCTGATCCCGGCCGCGCTGGAGGGCGCGATCGATGGCTCCAACGCCGAGCGGGTCCGTGCCCGGACGATCTTCGAGGTCGCCAACGGGCCGCTCACCGCCGATGCCGATCGGATCCTCGACGACGCGGGCGTGCAGATCGTCCCCGACATCCTCGTCAACGCGGGCGGGGTCACGGTGAGCTGGTTCGAGTGGATCGCCAACCGGACGGGAGATCGGTGGGACGAGGCCACGGTGCGTGAGCGTCTGGAGCGCCGGATGGTCACCGAGACCGACGCGGTCGTCGCCCTGGCGGATGCCCGTGACCTACCGCTGCGCACAGCCGCCTACGTCCACGCGATCGAGCGGCTCAGCCGGTCGATGGACGCGACGGGGACCGCGTCGCTGTTCGGCGACCTCGACGGCTGAGCCGTCGCTCAGCCGACCAGCTCGCGTCCGTGCTCAGAGACGATCTCGCGCGTCGCGATCAGGTCGATGCCGGTGCCGGCGACGTCGCTGACCACCACGGCGCCGAAGTCCACCGGGGCCTCGACCACCAGCCCTTGGAGTGCCTGGACGAACTCCCGCACCTTCTGCTTGGGGACGGGTTCCGCCGCCCTGACGGGCAGCCGCTCGCAGGGGCCACCGTGCAGCCACACCGTGGTCGACACCGCCCGTCGGGGGTCGGTGTGCTCCTGGGTGCCGTACTTGATGCCCCGCTTGCAGCTGTTGCCGCGCACCTCGATCACGTCGTCGTCCACCGCGTCCCCCTCGAGCCGGCAACCGAGGGGGCAGCTGGTGCACAGGTAGACGTAGGTCTCGGTCTCTTCTGCGGCGTGTTCGTCGGGAGCTCGCGTCGGTTCCGCCATCAGCTCTCCTCCTCCTCCTCGACCGGGATCGCGTCCACGCGCAAGGTGTCGCCCGCGAACCCGTCCAGCAGCTTCGGGCTCACCTTCATGGTGACCATCTCAGGGGGCACGACCGCCCGGACCTTGCGTTGGTGCGCGTCACCGAGGTGCAGCTTGGTGTCGCCGTAGATCGGTTGCTTGACGCGGAACGACACGGTCTGTGAGCGCTCGGTCGACAGGGTGTGGGGCACCACGTAGGCGACGTTGCGGCCGGGGGTGACCGTGACGTCCTGGCGGGCGCGGTGCCGACCGAGGGCGACGTCGCCCGCCGCGGCACCAGCCGCACTCGCTTCCTGGCTGACCCAGTCGGCGAGGTCGTTGACGTGGAGGTTGTTGCCGGCGGCGAACACCCCGGGCAGCGAGGTCTCCATGGTGCTGGAGACCACGGGGCCACCGGGGCGCGGGTCGAGGCTCAGCTGCAGTTGGCGGGCCAGTTCCGCGTCGGGGATCAGCCCGATCGACAGCAGCAGCGTGTCGCAGTCGATGTCCCAGGACCTGTCGAGCTGGGGCTGGAGGTCGTCATCGACCGGTGCGACCGTGACCCCGTCCGTGCGCTGGTGGCCGTGGATGTCCACCACCGTGGTGGACAGGTGGAGGGGGATGTCGAAGTCGTGCAGGCACTGCACGACGTTGCGACCGAGCCCGCTGGCGAAGGGCAGGAGCTCGAACACCCCAAGGACCTCCACTCCCTCCAGGGTGAGGCGTCGCGCCATGATCAAACCGATGTCGCCGGAGCCGAGGATCACCGCCCGTCGTCCGGGCAGGTAGCCGTGCAGGTTGACCATCTTCTGGGCCAACCCGGCGGTCATCACGCCGGCGGGCCGCTCACCCGGGATCTTGATCGCCGCTCGGGTCCGCTCCCGGGCACCGGTGGCGATGACCAGGCTGCCGGTGTCGACGGTGGAGATGCCGGCGTCGGGCGACATCAACTTGACCCTGAGCTCACGGCTCACGTCGGTCACGTAGGTGTTGGTCAGGACGTCGACGTCGCGTTCGACGACCCGCTCCAGCGCGAGGTGGGCGTACTCGGGACCGGTGACGTCCTGCTTGAACTCGTGGAGCCCGAACCCGGAGTGGATGCACTGCAGGAGGATCCCGCCGGGCTCCGGGTCGCGGTCGACCATCAGGATCCGTTCCGCACCCTGATCGCGGGCCGCGACCGCCGCGGCGAGCCCAGCGGGCCCGGCCCCGACCACCGTCACGTCGTAGCGGCTGAGGAGATGGCGTGGCTGCGCGGTGATCGGCACGGCTCAACCTCCGGTACGGGCGGTCGTGACCGGGTGATCGTCGCGGTCGCAGACGATCCACGTGCCGGCCCCTCGCTTGGTCACCTCGGGGATGGGGATGCCCTGGTGCTCGGCCAGCAGCTGCATGCAGCCCCAGGTGCAGAACCCCCCCTGGCAGCGGCCCATCCCCACCCGGGTGCGGAACTTCAACCCGTCGAGGGTGTGGGCGCCGCGGTCCATGGCGTCGCGGACCTCCGCCTCGGTGATGATCTCGCAGCGGCAGATCAGGTGGGCGTAGCGCGGATCGCGTCGTGCCAGCTCCTGCTGGTCCTCGGTGTCGAGCTGGTTGAACCTCACCGGATGTGGCGCGGTCGGTTCCCAGTCGGCCTTCTCCTCGAGCTCCAGCCCCTCGTTGGCCAGGATGTCGACCAGCAGGTCGGCGAGCGCGGGCGCGCCGGTCAGGCCGGGTGACTGGATCCCGGCCGCGTTGATGAAGCCGCGGCGCTCCGTCGGCCCGACGACGAAGTCCTCGGTGTCGGACACCGGCCGCAGCCCCGCGAACTCCGCGATGATGTCCCGCTCGCTGATCGTCGGCACGAGCTTGCGGGCGTTGGTGAAGACCTGGGCGGCGCCCTCCTCGGTGGTGGAGGGGTCGAACTTGTCATCGACGGTCTGGGCGGTCGGCCCGACCATGATCGTGCCGTCCACCGTGGGGTTGACCAGCGTGCCCTTGGAGACGGGGGAGGGGCAGGGGAAGATGATGCTGGACACGATGCCGGCAAGCCGCTTGTCGAGCAGGTACTCCTCGCCCTTGCGGGGCAGGATCTCGAAGTCCCGCACCCCAGCGAACTCCGCGATGTCGTCGGCGAACAGCCCGGCGGCGTTGATCACGAACCGGCCGCGCCACACGTCGGTCTCGGTCCGCACCGTCAGCGGGGTATCCGGGTCCTCGACATCGGGTGGGTCGATCCCCACGACCCGCTGCTCCTCGGCGATCGTGACCCCGTTGCGACGGGCGACGTCGGCCACGAGCATCACCGCCTCGTAGGGGTTGAAGACGCACGCCGTCGGAGCCCACACCGCGCCCTTCACCTCGCGGGTCAGGTTCGGCTGGGCGTGAAGGGTGCGCTCGGCGGTCCAGGCCTGCGTGCCGGGGATGCCCTTGCGGATGCCCTGCTGGCGGATCTGCTCGATCCTCACCAGCTGCTCGTCGTCGAGCGCGACCAGGACCTCACCCACGTTGTTCAGCCCGAAGCCGAGCTCGTCGTGCAGCTGCCGCCACCCGAGGTTGCCCGGGTACTCGAGCCTGCCCTTCAGGGTGTCGGGCGAGGCGTGCATCGCCGAATGCACGATCCCACTGTTGGCCTTGCTGACCCCGAAGGCGACCTCGGCCTGCCACTCCAGGAGGGCGACGTCGAGGTGGAACCTGGAGAGGGCACGTGCGAGCGTGGCCCCCACCGCCCCACCACCGATGATCACAACGTCGCGGACCCGCTCGTCACCCATGGCTCGGCCTTCCGCACTCGCGCAGACCAGTGCGGACCCAGACTGCACCTCCAACCGGCGGGGGAGCAGAGCGGATGGTCCCGTCAGGGACGGGCCGGACGGACCATCGCCGGGGTGTCCGGGCCAGACCCCACCGCATCGACGGCGTCGGGGCTTCCTCCCGCGGCGCCGTCGTCGGGGGCGCTGCCTCGGGTCAGGCGACGCCACCACCATGCCGCGTAGGTCACCAGTGCCAGCACGGCGAAGATGTGCCACTGCACCGCGTAGGACAGGTGGCTGCCCTCGTCCAGCTCCGGAGGGCCGGCGGGGAAGGGCAGCTGGTCCTCGGTGGGGTTGTCCAGCTCGGCGTCGATCCGTAGCACCATCGGGAACAGCCGCCCATCGACCTGCCGATCGAGCCGGGCGGTGTCGGTGTGGAACACGCGCTCCAGGCGGCCCTCATCGAGATCCTGAGGGCCGAAGGAGGGTTGTGCCACCGGCCGCTCCAGCACGCCGACCACCGTGAGGTCGCCCGATGGTGGAGCAGCTTCGGCGACCGGCGGCTGATCCAGGGACGACGGCACCCAGCCACGGCGGACCAGGACGACGCCACCGTCGGTGAGCTCCAGCGGGGTGAGCACGTGGAACCCGGTCTGGTTGCGGTACTGCCGGTTGCGCTGCAGCACCTCCTCGTCAGGACGGAAGGCCCCGGTCACCTCGACCCGGCGGAACTCCAGGGCCGCGTCGTCGACGGTGTCGGTGTTCGCCGGGTCCGCCAGGGCCGCGAGATCGATCGGCGCCTGCGCCATCCGCTCGGTGGCCCGCGCGTTCTGTTCGCGCACCGTCTGCAGTCGATCGACCTGCCACTGCCCGAGCGCCAGGCAGGTGGCGACCACCGTCAGCACCAGCAGGTGGGAGACGATCGCGGTGGGGCGGAGGAGGTCCCTGAGCACGGTGGGCAGGGTAGCGATGTGGGCAGGATGGCCGTTGATGGGCGGGTGGACGAGAAGCAGCGGATAGCTGCTGCTTCTCGACGCGGGACGACGTGGCCGGCCGGGCAACCGCGATCCTCGTGCGAGAACCAGCGGATAGCCGCTGGTTCTCACGGCCAGCCCCCCGGGTCGCGCCGCCAGCCCCCCGGGTCGCGCCGCCAGCCCCCCGGGTCGCGCCGCCAGCCCCCCGGGTCCCACCGCCAGCCCACCGGGTCCCACCGCCAGCCCCCCCGTCCCATCGGCCCGGATGACAGCGACGCGCGAGCAGTACGCTCGGGTGATCGGCATCGCCAGCAAGGAGGCAGGTGTGCAGACCCTGCACCATCGCGACCGACGTCATCTCGGCTGGGATGCCTCGCTGCCGCCCGCGGCGGAGGTCGAGCCGGGTGGCTCCGTGGAGCTCGTACTCCAGGACGCCTTCGGCGGGCAGCTCGGACCCCACGCCACGCCGGCCGACATCGCTGCGCTCGACCTCGGTGCCGCGAACCCGCTGACCGGCCCCGTGGCCGTGGAGGGCGCCGCCCCAGGTGACACGCTGGCGATCACGATCGATGAGCTGAGCGTGGGTGAGCTCGCCTGGACCGCCGTCATCCCGGGCTTCGGGCTGCTGGCCGACGAGTTCCCCGCACCCCACGTGATCGTGTCCGATGTCGGCGCGAAGGAGGTCGCGTTCGGTGCGCTCGCCCGGCTCCCCGTGCGGCCCTTCCTCGGCACGATCGGCGTCGCCCCCTCCGAGCCCGGCGTCCACAGCGTGATCCCGCCCCGCCGGGTCGGTGGCAACATGGACTGCCGCGACGTCCGTGCCGGTGCCACCCTGCTGCTGCCCGTCGAGGTGGAGGGTGCGCTGCTGTCGGCGGGTGATCCCCACGGCGGCCAGGGGGATGGCGAGGTCTGCGGGACGGCGGTCGAGACCACCGCCGTGACCCGGCTCTCCATCGAGGTCCGCCGCGGGACCACCATCGACCAGCCCCAGCTCGAGCTCGCGCCGGAGCCGGTGGTCGAGCGCCGCGAGGGTCCCAACCGTCGGTTGACGATGGGGGTCGGCCCGGACCTGCTCGCCGGTGCCCGTGACGCCACCCGGGCCATGATCGAGCTGCTGGGTCAGCACGGCGTGGACCCCGCGGATGCCTACGCGCTGTGCTCGGTCGCCGGGCACCTGCGGATCCTCGAGGTGGTCGACGCCCCCAACTGGGTCGTGGGCATGGAGTTCGACCTCGACGTCCTGGCCTGAAGGTGCCGAGGCCGCCTGCCATCCAGGGGCCGGGCCCCGGGCGCAGGGACCCGGTCCGTCGCCGGTCGTCGCGGGACGGGAGGCGATGATCGTGAGCACCCCGCACCGGTTCACGCTGCCTGAGGCCCAGGCGCTGCTGCCCGCCGCCCGCGAACGGGGAGCCACCGCGGCCCGGATCGTCGACGAGCTGCGGTGGCTGCAGCTGAGGACCGAGGAGGGCACTGCCGGCGAGGAGGCCCTGCTGCGAGCCCACGAGCTGGAGCTCGTCCTCGAGGAGGTGTTCGCCTGGTTCGAGGGCAAGGGCGTCCAGGTCAAGCATCTCGGTCCGGTGCTGCTGGACTTCCCGGCTCGCGCGCGCCAGGACGGCCAGCCCGTGGACGTGCTCCTGTGCTGGCGCGACGACGAGGAGACGATCGGTTACTACCACGGACCAGAGGACGGCTACCGGGCCCGGCGGCCCGTCGCGCTGCTGGACGAGGTCTGAGGTCCAAGCCCTGGACTGACAGCCCCTGCTCGGGCGGCTGGAGCGGGCGGCCGCGGCGGTGAGGGCGGTCCCGAAACCCCGGTCGCGCTGATCGACAGCGGGGAGGGGGACGGCAGCACGGTCGTCCCAGCCCAGGGCCGGATGGGCATCGCCTGATCGAGGTCAGGGGGATGATGAGGCGACCTGCTCGCGCTGGTCCGTCCAGCGCCTGTCAGGTGCGGACGGGCGTGTCGCGCCGCTCTGTCCGTGGCGCCGCTCATGGCACGGAGACTGGGCGTGGCCGCCACTGGCGAGGCGGGCGGCCATCCGAACCCCTCCAGCCAGGAGCGGCGCTACCGTGAACAGCACCCCAGGTCAGGCTGCGACGGTGCGCATCGGTCTCCCGCTCCAGTACGCCGGCGACGTGCGCGCTGCCGCCGATCAGGTACGTGACCTGGAGGCGGCCGGTCTCGACATGGTGTGGGTCGCCGAGGTGTACGGGCTGGACGGCGTGTCGCTGCTCGGCTACCTCGCCGCGATCACCGAGCGGGTCGGGCTCGGGTCCGCGATCCTGAACATCTACTCGCGCACGCCGGCGCTGCTGGCGCAGGTCGCGGCCGGGCTGGACACGGTCTCAGGGGGCCGGTTCGAGCTCGGCCTCGGCGCGTCCGGTCCGCAGGTCATCGAGGGCTGGCACGGCGTGCCGTACAAGCAGCCGGTGACACGCACCCGTGAGACGGTCGAGCTGGTGCGACGCATGCTCGCCCGCGAGGAGATCGTCCACGACGGCAAGGTCTTCACGCTGCCGCTGCCGCCAGAGCAGGGCACCGGGCTCGGCAAGCCGCTGAAGATGCTGGCCCACCCGGTCCGACCCCGCGTGCCGATCCATGTCGCGGCGCTCGGAGAGAAGAACGTCGCCATGACCGCCGAGGGGGCCGATGGGTGGCTGCCGATCTTCTACCTGCCTGAACGCGCCCACGAGATCTGGGGCGAGGCGCTGGCGGCGGGCCGGGCCAAGCGCGGCGACGACCTCGGCGAGCTCGACATCATCGCTGGCGGCGCGCTGGCCATCGCAGAAGGCGAGCAGCGCCGGCAGCTGTTGGACGGCCTGCGCCACTTCTACGCGCTCTATATCGGTGGGATGGGGGCCAAGGGCCACAACTTCTACAACGACCTCGCCGTCCGCTACGGCTACGGCGACGTCGCGGCGACCATCCAGGACCTGTACCTCGACAAACGCAAGGACGAGGCCGCGGCGCTCGTCCCCGACGAGCTGCTCGAGCTGACCAACCTGGTCGGTTCGCCCGGCTTCATCCAGGAGCGCCTCGCGGCCTACCGCGAGGCGGGTGTCACGACCGTCAACGTCATGCCCTTCGGCGATGCGCCGGCGCTGATCGAGCAGGTCAAGGGCTGGGCGAGCTGACGTCGCCGCCGTCGAGTGGCCGCGGTCACGCGGTGTCGCCGAGCAGGCGGACCAGCGTGCGGACATCGCAGGACCCGCTGACCTGCACGGCAGGACCCGCTGACCTGCACGTTCTGGTCGGCCACGCCCCCGGACGCGGGCACCACCACGGTGGTACGCAACAGCCAGGGCTGCTCGTGGAGCTCAGCGACACCCGCCGCCGGACTCACGTCGGTGCGGCGAGGAGCTCGCCACGGATCGTGGTGACCGCGTGCCCACCCACCTCGACCCCGTCGGCCGCCACCCGGGTCCACAGCTGCCCGCCGCGCGCCGAGCGCTGCTCGATCACGAGCTCGGATCGTCCCAGCCGGCTCGCCCACAGCGGGCCGACGGTGCAGGCGGCCGAGCCGGTCACCGGGTCCTCGTCGACCCCGAGCGCCGGGGCGAAGTAGCGCATCGCCGCGTCGGTCCGCTCACCCGGCGACGTCACGATCAGCCCACCCGATCCGAGCGCCGCGACCGCCGGCAGGTCGGGATCGACCGCATCGAGGGCGGCGACATCGGCCACCTCGACGACATCGTTGGCCTGGGCGACCGTGGTCCGCCCGAGGTACCGGCCGGAGACCCCGCCGAGCAGCGCCGGCAGCCGGTCCGGGGCGCGGTGGTCGGCCACCGGCCAGGAGGGCAGTTCCAGCCACAAGCGGTCGTCATCGTCCCGGGTGGCGGTGAGCAGGCCCGAGCGGGTGTGGAACCGCAGCCGGTGAGCTCCCGGGGCCGCACCCTCGCCGGTGAGCACGTGGGCCGCGGCCAGCGTGGCGTGGCCGCAGAGGTCCACCTCGGTCGTCGGCGTCCACCACCGCAGCCGCCAGCCGTCGTCCTCCGGGTGCAGGAACGCGGTCTCCGAGGCGCCGACCTCGGCGGCGACGGCCTGGGCGAAGCCCGCGGGGATCGGACCGTGCTCGAGGAGGACGACCCCGGCCCGGTTGCCGCTGAAGTACGCGGCGGTGAAGGCGTCGACGAGGTGGAAGGCGGGCACGGCGGACCTGACGCTCGGGGCCGGTGGCCACCCAGGGTGCCGGACGCGACGGGGTCCGGCGACGGCGCTGACGTCGGCCCGATGGCCCGAGGGGTCCGAACGGACGGTGTCCGGCGCTTGCGCGGTCGTGGGCCCAGCCCCGACCCTTGTGCCGGCGTAGGCTCAGCCCCGTCGTCCGTCGCCTCTGTGCGCTCGGGCGCTCGCTCCCTCATGGTGGGAAGGACCCCAGGTATGTGCGGCTTCAGCGGTGAGCTCCGGCTGGACGGCACCAGCCCCGACGTGGGCGCCGTCAGCCGGATGGCCGCGACGATGTCCGATCGTGGCCCCGACGGCGAGGGGCTGTGGGCGTCGGGACCGATCGCGCTCGGACACCGGCGTCTGTCGATCATCGACCTGTCGGCCTGCGGCAACCAGCCGATGCACGATCCTGAGCTCGGGCTCACGATCGCGTTCAACGGCTGCATCTACAACTACCAGCAGCTGCGGGCCGAGCTCGAGGCCGAGCGGGGCTACCGGTTCTTCTCCACCTCCGACACCGAGGTGGTGGCCAAGGCCTACCACGCCTGGGGGGACCGGTTCGTCGACCGCCTCCAGGGCATGTTCGCCTTCGTCATCCACGAACGCGACACGCGGCGGACCTTCCTCGCCCGTGACCGCTTCGGGATCAAGCCGCTCTACCTCGCCGAGTCCCCCGGACGACTGCGGTTCGCCTCCAGCCTGCCGGCCCTGCTCGCCGGCGGGGGGATCGACACCTCCATCGATCCCGTGGCCCTGCACCACTACCTCAGCTTCCACGCCGTGGTCCCCGCACCCCACACCATCCTGGCCGGCGTGCGCAAGCTCCCACCGGCCACGACCCGCGCGATCGAGGCCGACGGGACGGTCATCGACACCGAGTTCTGGCGCCCGGACTTCACCCGCGACCCGGCCAAGGCCGACTGGAGCGAGCGGGACTGGGAGGAGGCGGTCCTCGACGCGATGCGGCGCGCGGTGGACTGGCGCACCGTTGCCGACGTGCCTGTCGGTGTGCTGCTCTCGGGCGGGCTGGACTCCTCGATGGGGGTCGGGCTGCTAGCCGAGGCCGGCCAGACCGGCATCAACACCTTCTCCATCGGCTTCGACGCGGCCGGTGGTGAGGAGGGGGACGAGTTCAAGTACTCCGACGTCATCGCGGCTGAGTTCGCCACCGACCACCACCAGATCAGGATCGGCACCGAGCGGATGCTCCCGGCGCTCGGCGAGGCGATCCACGCGATGAGCGAGCCGATGGTCAGCCATGACGCGGTGGCCTTCTACCTGCTGTCCCAAGAGGTCGCCAAGCACGTCAAGGTGGTCCAGTCGGGCCAGGGCGCCGACGAGGTCTTCGCCGGCTACCACTGGTACCCGCCGATGCAGGCGCTGACCGAGGAGCTCGGTCCCCGGGCCTCCCGCGAGGAGCTCGTCACCCGGGCCGTGGACCGCTACCACGCCGCCTTCTTCGACCGTCCGCACGCGGAGATGGCCGAGGTGCTCCGACCCGAACACCGCGTCGAGGAGGACGTCTCCCGGGCGCTGGTGGAGCGTCACTTCCTGCGTGACGGGGCGGAGACCGCCACCGACATGGCCCTGCGCCTCGACTCCCAGATCATGCTGGGGGACGACCCCGTCAAGCGGGTCGACAACATGACCATGGCGGCCGGTCTCGAAGCCCGCGTGCCCTTCCTGGACCACGAGGTGCTCGAGATCGCCGCCCAGGTACCTCCCGAGCTCAAGCTCGCGCACGACGGCAAGGGTGTGCTCAAGCAGGCGGCCCGTCGCGTCATCCCGGGCGAGGTGATCGACCGGCCCAAGGGCTACTTCCCCGTCCCGGCGCTCAAGTACCTCCAGGGTCCCTACCTCGATCTGGTCCGTGATGCCCTCCTGGCCCCCGAGGCCCGGGAGCGGGCGCTGTTCCAGGGCGCCTACGTCGACCGCCTGCTGGCGGCGCCCAACCAGGAGCTCACCGCGCTCCGCGGCAACAAACTGTGGCAGCTGGCGCTGCTGGAGCTGTGGCTCCAGTCCCACGACGTGCAGCCCTGATCTCCCCGGGCGTCCCCAGCCCCCATCCCGCACCGTGAGTCCCGAGGAGCCTGCCATGGCGCAGCGCACCCCTGACCGTGATCACCGCAGCAACCGCAACCGTCGGCGCAGCGCCGTCGCCTCCTACGACCAGGCGTTGTCCACCCGGCCGTGGGACGACCAGCCGGCGCATCTGCGCGGTGACATCCGCCCCGAGGTCGCCCTGGAGTGCGGCTGGGGGCGGCTGCTGTTCGGCCAGACCTTCGCCGACCACGACGCGCTGGTCGCCGAGGTGGCCAAGGAGGAACCGGGCCGGCGCGACATCTGCATGTACGTGCGGGAGCCCCACGTGGCCGTGAGCAAGGCGCCGCAGGAGCTGTTCATCGACCCCAGCCACACCTACCGCCTGTGGCTGCACACCCTGCGCTCGGACCAGGACCCGATCCGTGGCGTCGTCGTGCGCAAGATGGCCAGCGCCGCCGACGCCGACGCGGTGAACCGGATCTACACCGAGACGGGCATGGTGACCGCCCCGACCGAGACCCTGTGGCGCAACCAGCTCACCCAGACCTTCACCTACCTCGTGGCCGAGGACACCGAGTCGGGTGAGGTCATCGGCACCGTGACCGGCATCGACCACGGGTTCGCCTTCGACGACCCCGAGGGCGGCACCAGCCTGTGGTGCCTGGCCGTCGACCCGCAGACCTCCCGTCCCGGGGTCGGCCGGGCGTTGGTGCGCACCCTGGCCGAGCGGTACCAGGGCCGGGGTCGGGCCTACCTCGACCTGTCGGTGGTCCACGACAACCGGCCCGCCATCGCCCTGTACGAGCGGCTCGGGTTCGTGCGGGTGCCGGTGTTCGCCGTCAAGCGCAAGAACCCCATCAACGAGCGCTTGTTCGCCGCGGCGCCGGCCGAAGGCATCGCCGACCTCAACCCCTACGCCCGCCTGATCGCCGACGAGGCCCTGCGCCGAGGTATCACCGTCCACATCACCGATGCGGAGTCGGGCCTGCTGCGCCTCACCCACGGTGGCCGCACGGTCCAGACCCGGGAGTCGCTGCCGGAGCTGACCAACGCCGTCGCGATGAGCCGGTGTGACGACAAGCGGCTCACCCGCCGCCTCCTGCTCGACGCCGGCCTGCAGGTGCCCTCGGGCCGGGTCGCCACCCACGACGGGGAGGACCTCGCCTTCCTGCACGCCAACGGCGAGCTGGTGGTCAAGCCGGCGCGCGGGGAGCAGGGCCAGGGGATCACCGTCGGGGTGCGGACCGAGGAGGAGTTGATCAACGCCGTCGCCCTGGCGGAGCGCTTCTGCCCCGAGGTGCTCCTCGAGCGGTGCGTCACCGGCGACGACCTGCGGATCGTCGTGATCGACCACCAGGTCGTGGCCGCCGCGGTCCGACTCCCGGCGATGGTGACCGGCACCGGCGAGCACCCGATCGCGGAGCTGATCGCCGCGACCTCACGACGGCGCGCAGCCGCCACCGGCGGCGAGTCGACCATCCCCCTCGACGACGTCACGACCAAGACCGTCGAGGACGCCGGCTTCGAGATCGACGACGTGCTCGCGGCTGGCCGGGAGCTCGCCGTGCGCCGGACGGCCAACCTGCACACCGGGGGCACGATCCATGACGTCACCGATCGGCTGCACCCGGCCCTGGCGAGCGCAGCTGTGCGTGCCAGCGAGGTGCTCGACATCCCGGTCGTCGGCCTGGACCTGCTGGTCCCCGACGTGGCCGGTCCCGAGCACGTCATCATCGAGGCCAACGAGCGCCCCGGCCTCGCCAACCACGAGCCCCAGCCCACGGCCGAGCGCTTCATCGACCTGCTGTTCCCGGCGACCCGGGCGCTGCCCCGCGGCTGGCGACCCGGCGCCCAGGGCGCCGATCACCGTCCCGAGGAGGTCCCGACCGGCTCCTCAGCCGCTGATCGCACCGACGATCAGGCGCGCCAGGACCAGTGACACGACCACCATGGCCAGCGCCAGCCCGAACACGGCGTTGCGCCGCGTGGCCGCCTGCTCCCGGTCCACCATCAGCAGGCGGCCCGCCACCACCCCGGCCAGCAGCCCGCCGAGGTGCCCACCGACCGAGATGGCCGGCACCAGGAAGGTCAGCACGAGGTTCAGGGCCACCAGGGTCCCGATCGAGGTCCGCCAGGGGTTCACCCCCCGGGCACGCAGCACGACCATCGCCGCCCCCATCAGGCCGAACACGGCCCCCGAGGCGCCGATCGTGAGCTGGAGCGGGTTGCCGCCGAGGATCTGGCCGACCAGGTCGATACCGCTGATCCCGGCCAGGACCGAGACCCACGACACCAGCACCACGCCAAGGCTCCCACCGAACAGCCCGGCGGCGTACAGCGCCACGTACCGGCCCCGGCCCAGCAGGGGCTCCAGCAGGTGGCCGAGCTGCCACAGCAGGAGGCCGTTGAAGCCGACGTGCATGAGGTTGGCGTGCAGAAAGCCGCTGGTGAGCAGCAGCCAGGGCTCGCCGATCGTGAGCGCCAGCTCCGATGGCTGGTACCAGCCCGCCAGGCTGGCCAGGGCCGCCACCCCGTCGGGCGTCAGCACGATCGGCCGCAGGCCGAAGCTGGTGGTGACCGCGGGCACGACCGACGTCACCACGAACAGCACCGCGATGACCCCGACCAGCGCGCGGGTGACCGGCGCGTGCTGGACGACGTCGACCATACGGCGCACGGGCTGGCCACCCTGGGCACAGCGGGGGCACTGGTAGCCGACCGGGGCCTCGATGGCGTCCTCGCCGCAGATCGGCTGCTCGCAGCGCGAGCACCTGAGCAGGGCGGGACGGCCGGGGTGCAGGTAGCAGGCCGGGCGGTCCGCGGTACCGCTGCTGTCCGCCGCGTCCTGGCTCACCGTCCACCTCGCCGTCTCGGTCCCCGGTCGCGACCACCGGGTCGCCTGCGTGGCGACGGTACCGGCCCCCGCTGGCTCCACCGAGGAGCCACGGGGACCACGGAAGGTGGGCTCAGGTCGCGAACAGCACTGGCGGGGCGGGCTCCCCGTGCGCGAGCTTGCGGTGCTCCTTCACGGTGTACATCGCGGCGTCGGCCCGTGCGAGGAGGGTGTCCGTGGTGTCCTGTGAGCGGGCCATCGCGGCGCCGATCGACCCCTCGACGCGGACCGTGCCGGCCTCCAGCGCGATCGGCTGGGCGACCACCCAAGCGGCACGCTCGCCGAGGTGTTGGAGCGTGGTCGGGTCGCAGGGGGACAGCAGGATGCAGAACTCGTCACCGGCCAGCCGGCACACCAGGTCCGTGTCACGCACGGTGGTCTGGAGTCGGCGGGCGACGGTGACCAGGACCTGGTCGCCGATCCCGTGCCCGAAGGAGGCGTTGACGGGCTTGAACGCGGCGAGGTCCAGGAACAGCACCCCGACCGCGGCGCCGGCCGCCCGGCGCTCCTCGATCTCCTGGTACAGCCGCGATCGGTTGGCCAGGCCCGTGAGGAGATCGTGGCTCGCGCGGTACTCGAGGTAGGCCTCCCGTCGCTTGCGGTCGCTGACGTCCCGCGCCATGCCGTACACGCCCACGACCTGGTCGTCCACCACGATCGGCAGTAGGTCGAAGTCGGCATGGCTGGTGGTGCCGTCGGGGTGGGTGAGCAGCACCTCCAGGCCCTGGGCCGTGCCCGCGAGCGCCGCACCGATCGCGACGCGTGCCTCGTCGCGGTAGGCGGTCTCGATGAGGCCCAGGACACCGGCGCCGACCAGCTCCTCCCGGCGCCGGAGGAACAGTTCGACGCCCGCGGGGTTGATGTCGACGATGCAGCCGTCGATGTCGAGCCCGAACACCGCGTCGAGGTTGCGGGAGAACAGCGCGCGGTAGCGCTGCTCGGAGATCGAACGCTCGTGCTCGGCGGCCCGGCGGGCGGTCACGTCCCGCGCCACCACGTAGCTGAGCTGCTCGGCCGGCTCGCGACGTACGCTGAGCTCCAGCCACACGGTGGAGCCGTCCCCACGGCGCAAGGCATGCTGCTCCGGCTCGTCCGCGGTCGGGGGCCGGTCGGCGATGGGCCGCCCGCTGTCGTCGACCACCAGGGAGGCCCAGGTCCGACCGATCAGGTCGGTCGGTGAGGTGCCCAGCAACCGCTCGGCGGCGTCGTTCGACGACCGGATCCGATCGTCGTCATCGACCGTGAGGATCAGCTCGGGGGACAGGTCCAGCACGTGCTGTCCCCGCTGCTGGGCGCGGTCGAGCAGGCGCACCACGGCGCCGACGAGCAGCGAGACGAGCAGGACGGAGACGACCTGGAACACCAGGTACTCCGTCGGTGGGAGCCGGTCCAGGGCGGTCCGGTAGGCCGTGATCAGCCAGGCGCCGGCGAGTCCGCCACCGAGCAGGCCCCCCAGCAGGCCCCCGACGACCTGCCACCGCAGTGCCGCCTGCAGCGCCAGCAGGGTGGTGAGGGCGACCACGGGATCGCTCGGATCCTGGGACACCGTCATCAGGGTGAGCACGGTCGCAAGGGTGTCCAGGCCGAAGCTCGTGACCCCGGCCGTCCTCAGCCGCTGCGCCGTGGGTGGCCGGCGCAGCAGCACCTCGGTCATCGCGACGTTGCCGAGGATCAGCCCGGACACGATCCACAGCCGCCCACCGGGCCCGCCCATGAACGTGACCGCCAGACCCATCGACAGCAGCGCCGCGGCGTAGCGGACCTGCTGGATCGTCCGCTCCGTACGGTGCCGCTGCTCGAGCCGTCGGGGGACCGAGGCCCCGTGGGGGGCCCATGCAGCGGCCAGCCGGTGGGTTGGTCGTGGTCGGGTGGCCATGGCAGGGCTGTCGGCGTCCTCGGCGCCGGTCTGAAGCTCAGATCGCAACGATGTGACCGTGAGGTGGTCGTTCGGTTGCGATCCGGGAGTGGGGTCGTCGCGCCGACCGCGG
>PWEU01000067.1 GCA_003554005.1 Nitriliruptoraceae bacterium | reverse complement strand
AGCAGCACCAGCAGCGTGGTCACGACCACCACGCACCACGCCAGCACGCGGCCGGTCAGCACCTCGGCCCCTCCCCGAGCCAGCTGGAACAGGTCGTGCAGGGTCAGGATCCACAGCCCGATCGCCGCCAGGGCGAGCACCAGGGCCGCACCGGTCAGCCCGGCCGAGACCAGGATCGCGCCGGCGCCACCCGCCCACAGCAGCCACAGCAGCAGCCGGGCGATCCCGGTGCCGGGCCGGCCCACGAGCAGATGCCCGAGCCCGGGGAGCAACGCGCTGGCGAGCAGCGGAGCGGCGCCGCCGGCGGTGGTGGCCGCCACCGGTGCCGTGGGGGTGTCGGGCGTGAAGCCGACCCGGGCGCTCCCACAGGCGTCGCAGTCGGGGCGCTCCAGCGGGTTCCATCCTTCACAGCTGCCACAGCGCCACTCGATGCGGTCGCCGTCGACCCGGATGTCGCGCTGGGTGGCTGCTTCCGGGGTGGGCGGTGCCACCTCGGCCGGCAGCGGCGGGGGCCCGGGAAGCGGGGGCGGGCTGGCGGGCGGCGGAGGCTCGGGGTGGGGCGATGCCGGATCGTGCGAGGGATCCCCCCGGACGCCGAACCGCTCGAAGCACTGCGTGCACCAGGCAGCTGCCTCGGCGTTGTGCGCGCCGCAGGCCGGGCACCTCATGGCTGCAGCCCCACGCTGGAGCGGGCTTCGAGCTGCAGGACGTCCTTGAGGCCCCACAGGCCGCGCCGCACCGCCCGACGGTGGTGCTCGAGGACCCGCAGCGGCCGGGGCAGGGGCGTGGTCGCCACGAGGAGCTGGTGCACCACCGTCCCCCCGTGGGTCGGCTCGAGCCAGAACTCGCTGCGGCCGACGAGATCGCCCCTGAGCTCCAGGACCATCCCGAGGTCGTGCCGGAAGGTGTGGGGCCGGACCACCAACCGCAGCTGGCGAGCCCAGCCGCACCGCAGCGACACCGCCCACCGCTCGCTCATCGGCGTGGAAGCGGCCAGGGGCTCGACCGCACACCCGGACCACCAGCTCGGCCACCTCGCGATGTGGGTGAGCCGGCGGTAGATCATGGCCTCGGGGGCACGCACGAAGACGGCGTCGTCGGCGTGGAGGGCGATCGGCTCCGGGGGAGCCGCGGACGTGGGCTCGGCTCGTCCGATCACGTCGCGGATCCGAACACGTCGTCGAGGAAGGCCGCGATGGTGGTCGCGACGAGAGCGGCGTCGTGGTCGAGCTGCGGGACGTGGTAGCTCTGCTCGCAGACCAGCTCGCGCAGGTCACGGCTGCCGCTGAGTTCGAGGACGTCGCGGGGGGTGGAGGGCGCGACGGAGTGGTCCTCGGTGGAGCGGACGACCAGCAACGGGGCGGTCACGTCGAGCAGGTTGCCTCGGATCCGGTCCAGTTCCCCGAGCAGCGAGCGCGCCGCCCGGGCTGAGACCAGCGCGTACGAGCTCTCCTCGACGTCGTCGCGGACGAGGTCGTTGGTGGGCAGCCCCGCCAGGTCCCTGGGCACGTAGGGCGCCACGTACTGGAGCAGCCCCGACAGGCGCGGCAGCAGCCCGGGCGGTGGCCGCACCGAGGGGTTGATCACCCCCACCGCGTCGACGTCCTCGGGCCGTCGCGCGGCCAGGTCGAGTGCGATGGTGCCCCCCATCGAGTGCCCGATCAGCGCGATGCGGTCGCAGCGGGTGCGGAGGTGGTCGACCAGCCGGTCGACCGCGCCGTACCAGTCGGCGTAGCGGGTCCGAGCCAGGTCACGGTGGCTCGTGCCGTGGCCCGGCAGGAGCGGTACCTCGATGGTGTAGCCCTCGGCGGCGAGGTGCTGGCCCAGCGGCCGCGTCCCGATCGGGTTGCCCGTGAAGCCGTGCACCACGATCACACCGGTACGGGCCCGCTCCCCCCGTCCGCTCGCCGACCACGGCTCGGCCCCGGGGATGCTCACCGCCGCGTCCACGAGCCCCCTCCTCGTCCCCGACCATCGGGTTCCACGCCCGCACCAGCGCGGGCGACCGCCACGGTAGCGCCAGGGCCTAGGCTTCCCGCGCACCCGGCCCGAGGGACCCCTGTGACCGACGCTCGGCCTCCCGGCGCTGCCCTCGGGGCGGCGCTGGTGACCGTGGTCACGATCGAGGCGCTCAGGGTGTTCCTGCCCGCGACCCTGGTGGTCCTCCCGGTGACCACGGTGCTGTCGTCCACCACGGCGCTGCTGCTCGCCGCCGTGGTCCTGGTGCTCCTGCCCCTGCTCGTGGCCCCGGTGGCCGGTTCCCGACCCCGGCAACTGTGGGTCGGTGCCGGCGGGCTTGCGGCGGTGGCGCGCGGGACGCTGCTGGTCGATCCCGGCGGCACGTTGGCGCTGGTGGCTGCCGGGGTGGGCGTCGCGGCGGGCCTGGCCGCCCTGGTCGCCCTGGCCGCGGGCGCCCGGGCGGCGCGCCCGGCCCGGGTCGGCATCCTCATCGGGTTGGCGGTCGAGGCGCTGCTGCGCACCCTCTTCGCCACCCTGGGACCTCTGTGGTCGCAGACCCCGATCGCCGCGCTGACCACGATCGGCCTACTGGTCGTCCTGGTGGCCGGCATCGGTCGGGGGGCCGACGACCTCGGCATCGGACGCGCCGGCGGTCCGGCGGCCTGGCCCTGGTGGTGGCTCCTCCCCGCGCTCGCCCTCACCGGCGTCGTGACCTCCGCCCCCGGCCGGATCGCGGTGGCGGCCGGGTGGACCCCGGGTCAGGTGGCCGCAGCCGCAGCGACCACGCAGGTCCTGGCGGTGCTGGCAGCGCTGCTCGCCCCGAGCATCACCCCGCGGAGCGCGGGGATCGTCGGCGCCGGGCTGACGCTGGTCGGAACCACGGCGGCGCTGCCGGCCGCGGGCTGGCCGGGGGTCCTCGGACCGATCGCCGCGGCGATCGGCATCGGCGCGCTGGCCGGGACCGAGACCGGCGCCGCCAAACCGAGCGGAACCGGTCAACGTGGTCTGGTCGCCGCCGCGGCGATCGCGTCGGCGCACGGGCTGCTGCTGCTGTACTACCTCGGCACCCCGTTGGGACTCCCCGGCCACGACCGGCTGCTGCTGCTGCTCGCCGCGGGCACCACCGTGCCGCTGGCCTTCGGTGTCCTGCGAGCAGCGCGGCTGGTGCCGACCCGCCCCCGGCTGCAGACCGTCCCGGCCCTGCGCAGCGTGCTGCTCGGTGCCGCGACGATCGGCCTCGTCACGGCCGTGGTATCCGCCACCTCCTCGACCGTCACGCCACCCCCCAACCAGGACGCCGAGCTCACGGTGGCCCCCTACCAGCTCAACGCCGGCTTCGGGACCGACGGTCGCTACGACCCCCGCCGTCAGGCCAGCGTGCTGCACGATCACGCGGTGGACGTGGTGGTCGTCACGGGCGTCGACCGCGGCTGGTGGTTGACCGGCGGCCAGGACCTCCTGCCGCTGTTCGCCGCGGAGCTCGGGTTGGAGCACGTCCGGTTCGTCCCAGCCGCGGACGAGGTCCGAGGGCACGCGCTGCTGAGCCGGTTCCCGATCGCGGAGTTCGGGGTGGAGTCGCTACCCGGGGGTCCCGGCCCCTCGACCCCCAGCCTGCTGGCGGCCGTGCTGGAACTCGGCGACGGCAGCCCGCTGGGCGTCGTCGGCACCGAACTGGCCTCGACCCCCAGCACCCAGGCGTGGCAGCTGCCCCAGGCACGGGCGGTAGCCGGCACCGTCGCCCGGCTCCGGGAGCGCACCGTGCCCACGGTGCTGCTCGGTGACCTCGGGGCCCCGGCCGGGAGCGCGACGCTGGACAGCTTCGAGCGACTCCTCGATCCCGCGCTGCCCGAGGGCGCTCGGACCTTCCCGGCCCCAGCACCCGTGGAGCTGCGGTCCCACGTGCTCCTGTCCCCCGACCTGCGTCGCTCGAGGGTGGCCATCCCGAGCTCCGAGGCGTCGACCCACCTGCCCGTGGTCGTCACCCTCGAACGCCGCGGCACAGGTGACTGAGCCGGGTTCAGCCGGCCATGACCTCGTCGAGGAGTCGGCTGAGGTCGGCGGCGATCGTCTCCCAGGCGTAGCGCTCCACCACCGAGCGCCGGGCCGGGTCCCGCGCGGCGGCCCGCCGGGCGGGCGACGCCAGCCACCCGTCCAGCGCGGTGCGCAGCGCCCCGGTGTCACGGCCGTCGACGACCTCGCCCGCCCGCGGGTCCGAGACCGTCTCGGGCGCACCCCCGGACCGACCCACGACCACCGGTACCCCGGTGGCCTGGGCCTCGAGGTAGACGATCCCGAGTCCCTCGACGTCGAGACCTCCCCACCGGGTCCGACAGGGCATCGCGAACAGGTCCGCGGCCGCGTGGGCCTCGGGCAACCGCTCCCAGTCGATGGCGCCGGTCAGCACGATCCGCTGGCCGGGACCCGCCCGCTGGACCCGGTGGGCCAGGCGCCGCTCGCGCGGGCCGTCACCCACCAGCAGCAGCCACGCGTCGGGGTGGCGGCGCTGCAGTTGCGGCCACACCTCCACCAGACGGTCCTGCCCCTTGCGCGCCACCAGCCGTGACACGCACGCCACCACCGTCGCGTCCTCGGGCAGGCCCCACCGCCGACGGAAACCGGTGCCGTCCACGCCGGGATGGAACCGGTCGACGTCCACACCGGGCGGCAGATGGCGGACGATGCCGGCCCGTAGGTGGCCGGCCAGCCGCGCGGCCGTGAACCCACTGATGGTGGTGACCGCGGCCAGGTCGCGCGTGGCCCGCGCGATGAGGTGACCGAGACCGGCGCCGGCCATGCCGGCCTCCAGCCCGTGGGTCAGCCCGACCACGGGGACGTCGAGCTGCCGGCGCAGGGTGCCGGCGAGCTCACCCAACGGCCAGGTCGCCCCGAGCACGACGACGTCGCTGTGGTGGCTGCGGGCCACGTCGACGACCAGCCGAGCGGTGCTGGCGGTCGGGAGGATGGCGCCGGGCGCGCGGACGGTGTGGTGCCGCTCGCCCTCGTCGGCGCTGACCGCCGTCGGTCCAGCGGCAGGCCCGACGACCACCGTGGTCTCGGGGTGGACCCGGCGTAGCAGGTTGACCACGAACTGCTGGATGCCACCGGGGCGGGGAGGGAGATCGTTGGTGACCCACAGGATCCTGGGGCTCACCGCCGGACCACACCGAGGAACCCCACGGTGCCGACCACATCCGCCCCGCTGGCCGTGACCCGCTCGACCAGCTCCCGGTCGTCGGTGACGACCACGACGGGTTCGTCGGTGGCCTCGACCGCCAGCACCAGCTCGTCGTCGGCCGTGATGCCCTCGGGGGTGAAGCGCACCTGCACCGCCTGCCGGGCAGGAGCGGAGCGGATCCCACCGGCCCGTTGCCCGTCGAAGTAGATCACCGGCCGGATCCGGTGCACCGGCACCGCGTTGGCGCACAGGCCGACCAGCCAGGCGCGCTGGCCCTCCAGATCGAGGTCGGCGCGGTGGTTCAGGGGGAGGTTGTAGCCGTCGATCAGCACCAGTCGCCCGGGCCCGAGCAGCGCACGCGCCGCCTCGGTGGTGCCGGGGACGATGTCGGACGGCAGGCGGGTGGGTCGTCCCGGCGGCACCCGCGGCACCGGGACCTGACCCGAGGTGCCGCGGTCGGCCGCGGCCCGGCGTTGGGCCGACCGTTCCCGGCGGTGCCGCTCGACTCGCCGCGACTCCTCCGCGCGCCGCAACGCCGCGAGGTCGGCCTCGAGGCGCGCCACCTCGCCGTCGCGGCGGCGCCGCTCCCTGACCACCGCCCGGTCCCGCTCGGCGCCGGCCTCGGTGAGCTCCTGGCGCAGCCCGGCGATCGTGTCGCGCAGGTCCTGCTGCACGGCAGCCTGCTCCGCGAGCGCGCGTTCGGACTGCTCTGCTCGGGCCTCGGCCCCCTCGGCGCGACGACGCCAGGCATCGCGCTCCTCGCGCAGGGCGCGGGCCCGCTGCCGCACGCGCACCACCTCGTCGTCCCTGACGGCCACGGCAGCGACATCGGGGGCGGCCGACGGCGCCTCTGGCCCGGTCACCGCCGCCCTGACCGGTCCCGGCACCCGCTCCACGACCGCCGCTGCCAGCGCGCCATCACCGACCAGCAGCTCGCCGACCTGGGCCCGTCCCCGGCCGGCCACGAGTCGTCCGGTGGGTTGCTCGGCCACGGCGGCCTGGGGTTCGTCGAGCTCCTCACGGGCCCGCAACTCGGCCCGCACGGCGACCAGCACCGCGGCCCAGTCGTCGCTCGACAGCCCCTCGAGGGCGAGGCGGTCGACGGCCGGGGCGCTGGGTCGGCCCTCCGGGTCGCTCACCCACTCCCCCGGGGGAGGTCCGGGAGGTCCGTGGCCGGCGCGGGCTCGATCCTGAGGGCGTCCTCCCGGGCGCACCACCGGCAGGTGACCGCCTCCACCGTGGCCGTGAGCACCTCCTCCTCGTCGACCGCCGGGGTCCCACCGAGGTCGAAGTGCAGGTAGCGGCGGGTACGAGCGGTCGTCACGACGTCGAACCGGGTCACGTTGCCGCAGCCGTCGCAGCGGTAGCGGTGACCGGGGGCCAGCGGTCGGGTCAGATCCTGTGCCACGGGGACTCCGAGGTGATGCGGGGTTGATCGGGGTGGAAGGGGGACGCGCAGGACCTGCTCAACCCTCGTCCCGCTCACGGGCGCGGCGCGGCTGCCCGGCCGTCAGCCAGGTCGGCTCGTCGACCAGCGGGCTCGGATGGTCCGGTGGGGCCAGCGCGGTCGGGTCGGGGGGGAACCACGCGCCTTGCGGGGTGGCCGGGAACCCACCGACGTCCAGCGTCGCAGGGTCCGCTCGGTCGTCCAGGGCGTCGATCAACCGGCGGCACCGTGCCAGCGCACCCGCCACGTCGATCCCGCGGTGGACCTCGGGGTAGCGGGACAGCCGCTTGGCGGCTCGCTCGAGCAGGGGGCGGGCCCCACCCGGGTTGTCCCGCTGCAGGTGCACGCCGGCTACGGCGATCTGGATCACCCCCTGCCACAGGTCGGGGTCGTCGACGGGCGCGGCGTGCCAGACGTACTCGAGGCACTCGTGGGCCTCGAAGTACCGCTCCTGGCCCCACAGGTCGACGCCGAGCGCCAGGGCGTGCTCGACGTCGGTCGGCTCGTGCTGTTCGGTGAGGGGGACATCCGTGGTGCCGTAGGGCAGCGGTCGGCCGGTGCGGTCACGGGGGCGGGCCTGCTCCGGCCGACCGTCCTCGCGCCGGTCGCGACGGGAGCCGCTCACCTCGGGTGCCTGGTCGTCGGACACGAGCGCTCCTGAAGTGGGACGGTGGATGGGACGTCGGGGGCGACGGCTGCCGGACAGCCGGGTCGGTGCCACCGGCAGCCGGGCCGATGCCCGCGGCCGAGGGTAACGGCGCCGGTAGCCTGCCTGGCGTGCCCGAGCTCCCCGAGGTGGAATCCGTCCGTCGGCAGCTGGTCCCCCGGCTGTCCGGCCGCCGCATCGTCGAGGTGTGGTGGGACCCGCATCCGCAGGCCCGGTTCCACGGCGTGGACCGGCTCCGCAACCGGAGGATCGAGAGGGTCGAGCGGCGGGGGAAGTTCCTGCTCTGCCCGCTGGATCCCGCGACGGAGGGCCATGGCGAGCAGCTCGTCCTCCACCTCGGCATGACGGGCTCGCTGAGCGTCGAGCCGACGTCGGAGGCCGGCGCGGACCCCGACGCCGGCCTGACCCACGTGCGCGCCCGCCTCGATCTCGACGACGGCCACACGGTCCGCTTCCGTGACCCACGCCGCTTCGGTCGGCTGTCGGTGGTGGCACCCGATGCCTACGCCGAGGTGGTGCCGACCCTGGCGGTACTCGGCCCCGAGCCCCTGTCCCCCGGGTTCACCGTCGCGCACCTCGCCGAGGGTCTCGCCCGGTCCAGGTCCCCGGTCAAGGCCCGGCTGCTCGACCAGCGCCTCGTCGCCGGCGTGGGCAACATCTACGCCGACGAGGCCCTGTGGCAGGCCCGGATCCACCCCGGCTCCCGCCGGGTCGCACGTCCCCGGGCCGCGCTGCTCCACGCGGCGATCGTGGAGATCCTCACCGCCGCGATCGAGCGCGAAGGCACCACCTTCCGGGACTACCAGATGGTCAACGGCAGCAGCGGCCGCTACGCCACCTTCCTCGCCGCCTACGGCCAGCACGGACGGCCCTGCCGGCGGTGCGGGACGACGCTGCGTCGCACCGTCATCGCCCAGCGCGGGACGACCTACTGCCCCACGTGCCAGCGGATCTGAGCCTCGCGGGGCGCGCCCACCTGGCCGTGCGGGCTCAGGCGCGCAACGCGCCCGCGACCAGGGCCCGGGCGAAGGCAGCGGCCTCCTCCGGGTCGTCGACCCGCAGGTGCATCGGTGGGAAGGCGAAGTAGGACAGGATCAGGCGGACCACGACCTCGGCGGCCACGGCCGGGTCGACTGGACGCAGTTCGCCGCTGGCGACCCCCTCGGCGATCAGCTCGGTGAACAGCGCCAGGCCCCGTCGAACGAGCGGGCCACCCCCGGCGGTGATCCTCGGCAGGAGGATGCCGGGCTCCTCGTCCCGTCCCTTGGTGAGGATCGGGTGGTCGACGAAGAACCGCACGCCGGCGAGGAAGGCGCCCTCGATGCGATCGGAGGGCGCGTCGCGGCCGGCGGCACCGTGCTCGAGCGCCCGGGTGAACCGCTCCCCCTCCCGCTCCAGCAGGTCGTCGATCACCGCGTCCTTGTTCCGGAAGTGCCGGTAGAGGGTCGCCTTACCGGCCTTGGCCTCCCGCGCGATGTCCTCCATGGGGGTCTTGCGGATCCCCACCGCCACGAAGCGCCGTCCCGCCGCGGCCAGCAGATCCTCGCGGCGGTCCGGGCGCCGGTTGCCCTCGGTCATCGCGCTCGTCCTCCATCGGGCTCAGGCGACGTCCTCCGTCGCCGCGGACGGGGCACCCCGTCCACACGTCCGGTATCGCTGGCGGGCGTCTTGGACGACAGTACGCGTCGACGCGCAGCGCCCGACCAGCCGCACCGGCGCCGGGTCCTGCCGACCACGCCCATCCACCACCCCTCCCGCAACAGCCGTGTCGACCGCCGGGTCGAGCCCCGACCCTGGTCCTGCAGCGTCCCTGCCGGCTCGACCACCTCGCCCATCAGGCGGAACGCTAGTCCGTGCAACGTTCCGCGGCGCGCTCACCCCGCCCTGACCTGCCGACCCGCCCGTGAGGGCCCGGCCTGCCCGGCCATCCTCACCGCCCCACCCCTCGGAGCCACCGTGTCCACCACCCCGCCGCTGACCGCCCTGCTGCCCACCGGCACCTGGCAGCAGGATGCCGCCTGCCGTGACACCGATCCGGACCTGTTCTTCTCGACCGCCGAGGCCGATCGTGACGCCGCCATGCGGCTGTGCGCGACCTGTCCCGTGCGCCTGGACTGCCTCGAGCACGCGCTGGAGACCCGAGAGGCCTACGGCATCTGGGGCGGCACCGACGAGCAGGAGCGCAAGCGACTGCTGCGACGTCGCCGCCGCGCCGCCTGAGCCGCCAGGGACGTCCCGGCAACGGACATCGGTCGCACCGGCGTGCTACAACGGACCGAACGGATGTTCGCCACCGATCGGTCCCGCCGTGTCCCCCTCCGACACCCCCCGGCAGCTGGCCCTGGACGAGCTGGGGACCCCGCTGATCGACACCACCTTCGTCGTGGTCGACCTCGAGACCACCGGTCTGCATGCCGACGCGGACCGGATCACCGAGGTGGGCGCGGTCAAGGTCCGCGGCGGTGAGGTCCTCGGCGAGCTCCGGAGCTTCGTCCACCCCGGGCGCCCCATCCCGCCGGCCATCACCGCCATCACCGGCATCACCGACGAGCTGGTGGCCGACGCGCCGGCGATCGAGGAGGTGCTCGACCACGTCCTCGCCTTCCTGCGCGGGGCGGTGTTCGTCGCCCACAACGCGAGCTTCGACCTCGCGTTCCTCCGGGCCGCCGCCGGCCGGGCGGGTCACGGCCCGCTGGAGCCGGTGGTGGTGGACACGGCCCGCCTGTCCCGCCGGCTGTTGGCGGATGAGGTCCGCGACCACCGGCTCGCAACCCTCGCTCGCCACCTCCATGCCCGCACCGCGCCGGAGCACCGCGCGCTGTCCGATGCCCGAGCCACGGTGGACGTCCTCCACGGGCTGCTGGAACGGGCCGGCAGCCTCGGTGCCACCACGGTCGAGGACCTGATCGAGCTGACCCGCGCCCGCTCGCACCGGGACTTCCGTCGCCGATCGCTGGTCGCGGAGGCGCCGCGTGCCTGCGGCGTCTACCGCTTCCTGGACGAGCGCGACCAGACCCTGTACGTGGGCAAGGCCACCGACCTGCGCGCCCGGCTGCGGACCTACTTCGGCCAGGACCCCCGCCGCCGGGTCGCTGCGATGCTCCGCGAGACCGCCCGGGTGACCTGGGTCGAGACGCCCACCCTGCTCGAGGCCGAGGTGCGGGAGCTGCGGGCGATCCAGGCCGACCAGCCCCGCTACAACCGACGGTCCCGCACCCCACGGGCCCCCCGATGGCTGGTCTGTACCCGGGAGCCCTTCCCGCGGCTGGCCGTGGTCCGCCAGCCGGGTTCCCAGCACCAACACCCCATCGGGCCCTTCGACGGAGCACGGACCGCCACCGCGGTCCGCGAGGCCATCGAGGAGGTCCTCCCCATCCGGTCCTGCACGCCGCGCCTGCGCCGCACCCAGGACCACCCGGCCTGCGTCCTGAAGGAACTCGGACGCTGCGGCGCCCCCTGCGACGGATCCCAGGACGCCGCGGAGTACGCCACGGTCATCGCGGCGGTGGCCGCCCTGGCCGACGACCCGTCACCGCTGCTGTCGGGGCTGCGGCACCGGATGCGCGAGCAGGCCGACCGTGGCCGCTACGAGCGCGCCCGGGAGCTCAGGGATCTGACCTGGCAGGTCGCACGGGCGCTGTGGGTCCTGCGCGAGCATGCGTGGCTGTGCGCTGCGGATGAGCTCGTGCTGCAGCGACACTTGGACGACCGACAGGAGACGGTCTGGCTGCGCCACGGCAGCCTGGTCCGCTCCGAGCGCCGGCCCCTGTCCGACGGCCCCGCGGCGGGCGCGGCCCCGGCTTCCGAGCGCCTGCCCCTGGCGCCGGCCACGATGCCCGGGTCGGCCACCGCACCCGCCTGGGAGGAGCTCGAGCTGGTCCGCACCTGGGCGGCCGGTGGGCGGGTGGCGCTGGTGGCGACCACGGGGGCGCTGCAGGTGCCGGTGGCGGGTGGCCGCGTGCTGGCGGAGGCGATCGCCGAGCGCCGGCACACGGACCGCCGGGTCCGCGCGGACCGGCAGCTGCTCAGCGGCGACAAGGTGCGCCGACGGGCACCGGCCTCAACCGACCGGCGCGCCGTCGGGTAGCTCGGCATCGGTCCCGAGCAGCCGCACCGTCCCGTCGGGTTCCAGCCCCCCGAGCACGAGGAACTGGCTGACGAAGCCGGCGATACGCCGGGACCCGAGGTTGACGGCACCCACCACCTGGCGGCCCACCAGCTCCTCGGGGTCGTAGTTGCTGATCTTCGCGCTGGTCTGCAGCACCCCGAGGACCGGGCCGAAGTCGACCGTCAGCTGCAGCGCCGGCTCCCTGGCCTCGGGGAAGGGCGCTGCGGTCACCACCGTGCCGACCCGGAGGTCCACGGCGAAGAACCCCTCCGCCCCCCCCTCCGGCTTGGGGTCGAGGCGGGACGGTTCGTAGGGACGGGTGACGGGATCGATGCGGTGGGGCTCAGCCACGACCACCTCCGGCCAGCTGGCGGGTGTGCTCAGCCCAGCGCTCCTTGAGCGCGAGCGCCGCGCCGCTGGCGAGCACCTCCCGCGCCCTGGCAAGTCCGGCTGCCAGGTCGGGGACGGCATCCGCGGCGTACAGCCCCGCCGCGGCGTTCAGCGCCACGATGTCGGCGGCCGGCCCCTCCCGACCGCCGAGCACCGCGTCCGCGATACGCACGTTGTCCAGCGTGTCGCCCCCTTCGAGATCGGCCGGCCGCGCCCGGTCCATGCCGAGCGAGGCCGGGTCGAAGGGGGAGGCGGTGACGGCACCATCCCGGATCTCCCACAGCCGGCTGGGTCCGGTCGTGGTGAGCTCGTCGAGGCCATCCTCCCCACGAAACACCACCGCGTGCCGCCGGCCCAACCGGGCGAGCGCATCCGCCATCACCGGCGCCATGCGCGCGTCGGAGACCCCCACGGCCTGGTGGACCACCCCGGCCGGGTTGGACAGGGGGCCCAGCACGTTGAAGACCGTCCGGACCCCGAGCTGCAGCCGGACCGGGGCCACGTGCCGCATGGCCGGGTGGAAGGATCGCGCGTAGAGGAAGGGGATGCCGACCTCGCTCAGGCAACGGGCGACGGCCGAGGGCGGGAGCTCGATGTCGACCCCCCAAGCCTCGAGCAGGTCCGCGCTGCCGCAGCGTGACGACGCCGCCCGGTTGCCGTGCTTGGCCACCGGGATCCCGGCCGCAGCGATGACGAGGGCGGCGACCGTGGAGATGTTGAAGGTGCCGGCGCCGTCACCGCCGGTCCCGACGATGTCGACGAGGTGGTCGGGGCGGCCACCGGGAGGCGCGAAGGGCAGCGCGGCGTCCAGCATGGAACGCACGAAGCCAGCGATCTCCCCGGGTGCCTCCCCCTTCGCGCGCAGCGCGATCAGCAGCCCGGCCACCTGCGAGGACTCCGCCTCCCCGCGCATCAGGGCTCCCATGATCTGCCCGGCCAGCTCCTCGTCGAGGTCCTCACCCGCCAGCAGACGGGTGAGCAGCGACGGCCAGTGCAGGGCGGGTTCGCTCATCGAGGGATCCTCATCACGGCGACCGGTTGGTCCGGCGCGGACCGGCTCAGCCGCGGCCCTTGAGCGCGGTCCCCACCTGCGCCGCCGCGGACCCGGCGTCGCTGTAGGGCGCCAGCTCCGCCCCCTCCAGGGCGCTCACCCGGCGGGCGAGCTCGAAGCTGTCGATGGGCTTCAGCAGCAGCTCGTTGGCCCCCGCCCAGCGTCCCAGCCACTCGTCCTGCGCGCGGGAGGCCAGCACCAGCGCCGGTGTGGCCACGAGCTGCCCGAGCTCCGCCCGTGCGCGGAGGTCGTACAACACGGCGTACCCACCGCGCGGGGACAGGTCACCATCGACGACCAGCACGTCGTAGCGCTCCTGCTGGACCAGCAGCAGCTCACGGGCCTCGGCCGCGCTGGTGGCTTCCTCCCCCTCGATGTCGGGACGCAGGGCCAACGCGCTGGTGGCACGCTGCCGCTCCTTGACATCCTCAGAGACGACCAGAACCCGCACGAGGCGACCTCCACCACATCGACGTTGCTGACCCGGACCACGGTAGCCGCTGTCGGTGACCGCGAGCGGTCACGGTTCCCACGGTCCGCTCGACGCCGACCGAGACGGGTCGCGTAGCATCGAGGAACACGACCGGTGGTCCGTTCGGGCGCGAGGAGTCCAAGGTGGTCGAGGTGGTCGAGGTGGCGGGTAGCGACCGCACACCCAGCCTCGGGCGCTGCATCCTCGTGCCCGTGGCGAACCCGGCATCGGTCCGTCCGCTGATGCAGCTGGCCGCCGATCTGGTCGACGCGGACGGCGAGATCCGGCTGCTCACCGTGCTGCGACCCGACGCCCCGGCGGAGGCCCACGCCGACGCCTGGCAGGGCATGGCCGTCGCGGAGACCGTCGCCGGCCAGCTCGGCGTGACCGCCCGAGGTGAGGTGCGGACCGAACACAGCCTCGGTGACACCGTGCTGGACACCCTGCGTGACCGCGAGGCGTCCCTGGTCCTGCTGGGCTGGCGGGGCGCGAGCTCGACCACCGACGTGTTCGGCAGGCTGATCGACCACATCGTCGGACGATCCTCGGTGCCGCTGGCCATCGTCCGCGCCGGCGCCCAGGACTACGACCGGGTCCTGCTCCCCATCTCCGCCGACCACCTGCTGCCGGGAGGTTCCAGCGGCCTGCAGCTGGCCGCCGACCTCGCCGCTCGGCTCCGCCGCGGCACCACACGCCCGCTGACGGTGCTGCGGACGGGACGGCTCGGCCAGGAGCTCCCGGAGGCGATCCTGGCCCTCGGCGACCGCGTGCACCACGACCCGCGACGTACCCACCAGGCCGTGGCCGCCTTCGCCGGCGCGACCGACCTGGTCCTGGCGCCGGTCGCCCCCACGGTGTCGGGTCTGCGGGCGGCGACGACCCACCTGGCCTGGGCGTCCCCCGACGCCACGCTGCTGGTCGCCATCGACGTCGGGCCGACCGCCGAGAGCTCCCTGGCCCCCGCGCTGGCCCCCGCGCTGGCCGACGCCGGTCGGCCGGCGCCGGACCCGCACCGACCGAACCGCACCGACATCCGGCTCGTGGTCACGGTGCGCCCCCCCGAGGGTGGCACCGTCGCCCCGAACCAGGTGGAGCGGATCCTCGCGCGCAGCGGCACCACCGAGCACCTGATGGCGTGGTGGCCGACCGGCGAGCGTCGCGCCCACGTGCGGGCGACCGTCCATCTGGTCGCCCCCGACCCCGACCATGCCATCACGCGGGTCCGCAAGGAGGTGCAGGACGCCGAGGAACTGGCGGGCGCGGAGATCAGCTACGACGTCGAGGAGGAGCCGGACGAACGGACCTCCGAGCTCGAACGCCGAGGCATCGCCGTGTACGAGGGGGACCTGACGGTGATCCGTGACCTGCCGGCGCGCGATCCGTCGGGACAGGGTGGGCGAGGGTCCCGGTGACCCGCACGAACGAGGTCCAACGCCGCCGCTGCACCGGGACGCTCACCCGCGATCGAGCACCCGGAGGATCGCGTGGATCGCACCGTGCACCGCCGTGGGCGCCTGGCCTCCGTCGAGCCGCAGGTAGGCCCGCAGCCCGTCGGTGTCGACGCGCAGCCGACCTCTGAGCCACAGCGGATCGGCCGTGCCGTCCGCACGGACGTCGACCCCGGCGCACACGGCGGCCTCCCCCGGCAGCCCGGCCAGCAACCGTACGATCTCGGGCTCCCGTCCGATCGCGACCACCTCGGTGCGTCCCCCCGTGGACCATCGCCGCGCGAGCTCGTCCCAGACCTGCTCGTAGCACTCCCATGCCGCCTGGCTGCCGAGCACGTCCAGATCGGCGCCCGTCTCGTCGCGGATCGCGGCCAGCACGAGAGCGTGGACGGTCTCGGTGAGCTCCCGCCGCACGGCGTCGGGGGCGGCGAACACCCGCACGAGCCACCCGCGACGACCGACCGAGGCCGCCTCGATGCGCGCCACGACGGCGTCACGGACATCGTCGGACCACAGCCGGAGCAGCAGATCGTTCCAGCCCGAGTCGTCGTCCACGGCCGTGTTGCTCCTGGTCGCGCCGGCGGCGCACGCTAACGGGTGTGCGACCCGTGTGGACACCGCGGGACCGCGCGGTCACCCTACGTCGCTGATGGGCCGCCACCGTTGTGTCCCACCGACCCTGGAGCGGACCACCCGTGCCCCCGTCACCTGCCGCCACCTCCCTGACCCCCCTGCGCCTGGCCGTGGTGGGGTGCGCGGCGCTGCTATCGGTGGCGCTGGCGGCGACCGCGGCCTTCGCCCACGCCGCGGGAGAGGTCCCACAGGCCCGCCTCAGCGCCACCGGACACACCGTCACCCTCCAGTGGACCGCGGCGGCCGACGACATCGCCGACCTGGCGGTCGCGGCCGGGGTGTGGCCCGAGGCGACCGCCTTCGCCTACCTCGACGTCGCGTTCGGGGGCGACCCGGCGCTGCTCCCCGACGACGCCGAGGTGGCGGCGATGGGCCGGGATCCCGCGCTCCGGCACTACCTCGAGGACCGGGTGCGCATCCTGCAGGACGGGACCGCCTGCACCGGCGCCGCCCGACCGGCCCCCGACCCCATCACCGAGGGGGTCACCTTCACCTTCGAGTGCCCCGAGCCGGTCACCGCCGCGGTCGTCGAGATCCGCCTCCTCCACGACCGGGACCCCGGCTACCGCACGTTCAGCATCGACGGCACCGAGCAGTACGCGGTCCACACCGCCGCCCAGCCGGCCCACCCCTGGGACTTCCGTGCCGCCCAGGGCAGCGGCGGGAGCGTGCCCGTGCTCCCGGTGCTGCTGGGGGCTGCAGCGATCCTCCTGGCGGCCGCCATGGCGCTCACGCACCTGTGGTCGCGACGCCCCGACCGGCCGGCGGCCACCGGGCACGATCCCGATCCGGGGCGCACGTGAGCCTCGTCCCCGCGCTCGTCGGGGTGGCGAGCCGCGTGCCCTTCGGTGACGACCCGGCCCTGGAGCGGGGCCTGGTCGAGATCGTCGACCGCGTCCTCGCCGGCCAACTGTGGCTGTGGCTGGGCGCGCTGCTCACCGCCGGCATCGGCGCCCTCCACGCCCTCGGGCCGGGACACGGCAAGGCCCTGGTCGGCGCCTACCTGCTGGGAGGCCGCGGGAGAGCCCGGGATGCGCTGGCCCTCGGGGTGCTGGTCGCCACGATGCACACCGTGTCGGTGCTACTGGTCGGGGTGGTCCTGGCCACCACGCAGCGCGCAGCGGTCGGGCCCGCCGTGGAGAGCGTGATCCGCATCGGCGCGGCCGGCGCCGTGCTCGTCGTCGGCCTGACGATGCTGCGCCGTGCCCACCGTCGCACGCGGCAGCCGGGCCACGACCACGACCACCACCACCCGAGCGATGCGGTGCCGCCGCTGTCACGGACCGGCATCGCCGCCATCGCCACCGCCGGCGGCCTGCTCCCGAGCCCCGCGGCGGTCATCGTCCTGCTCACGGCCCTGGCGCTGGGCCGGCCCTTCCTCGGGGTACTGCTGGTGCTCACCTTCGGCCTCGGGCTCGCCGCCACCCTGACCGCGATCGGGCTGCTCGTCCTGCAGGGGCGGGCGGCCGTGGACCGGGCCGGCTCCCGCCCGTGGCTGCGGCGGCTCACAGCGGCGCTGCCCCTCTTGAGCGCCCTGGCGGTCACGGCCGGCGGGACCGTGCTGCTCGTGGCTGCCGTGGTGGGCTGAGGAGCTGGGCGGTCAGGGAGCGACATGGCACGACGGCGCACCCGCACGGGTGCACCGTCGACAGGAGCCGTCCGGCTCAGAAGGTCGCGCTGTCTCCGCACGCGCACGAGCCGCTGGAGTTGGGGTTCTCGATGGAGAAGCCCGAGGCCTCCAGCGACTCCTTCCAGTCGATCACGGAGCCGCCCAGGTAGGGGGTCGACATCTGGTCGATACGGATCGTGATGCCGTGCTGGGTCTCCTCGAGGTCACCGTCGAGTTGGCGGTCATCGAAGAACAGCGCGTAGCGGAACCCCGCGCAGCCACCCGCCTGCACGGCGACGCGCAGGGCGATGTCGTCGAGGTCCGGCTGGTCCGAGATGAAGCTGCGCACCTTCTCGGCGGCGGTCTCGGTCAGCGTGATGACGCTGTCGGTGTCGGTGGCCCCGGTGTCCACGGTCGTCTCGGCGCTCACGGCGGGCTCCTCGGTGCTCGGCGGTGGGTGCCGGCCGCAGCGTGGGCGGGCACCACGGGTTCGTGACGCCGCGAGTGTAGCGAGAGCACCACCGCCGGCCAGGGGGTGGCCCCGCGGGGGACGTGTCCCCCCGCCCCGGCGGCGGCTCGGGTCAGGTGCACGCCCATCGGGCCGCGAGGCGCTCGGCCGCCGCGGCCACCTCGGCGGACGGGTCAGCTCCGGGGCCCGCGGGGGCTGCCGCCTCGGTGCCGGCCAGCCGGTCGTCGCTGGACCCGTCGACCTGCCCGGCGACCACCAGCACGGGCAGGTCACGATCCGCGGCCTGCTCCACCACGTGTCCGACGACCTTGCCCTCCATCGAGGTGGCGTCCAGCCGTCCCTCGCCGGTGACGATCGCGTCGGCGTCCTCGAGCACGGCGGCGAGACCGACCAGCTCGGCCACCCGGGCCGCCCCCGGGGTGAAGCTGGCCCCGATGCCCGCTGCCAGCCCGTAGCCCAGCCCCCCGGCCGCACCGGTGCCGGCCTCGTCCCGTAGCTGCACGCCACCGGTCAGATCCCGCTCGACCACGTCGGCGACGTGGTCGAGCGCCGCCGTCAGCTGCACCACCTGCGCGGGGCTCGCCCCCTTCTGGGGACCGAACACCTCGGCGGCCCGCGGCAGCGGTGTCGTCACGTCGGACAGCAGTTCGACCGTGACCGTCCCGAGGTCGGGCATCCAGGTGCGTTCGATCGTCGCGAGGCGGTGCAGCTCACCGCCGCCGATCTTCAGCCCCGACCCGTCGGCGACCCGTAGCCGGAAGCCCAGGGCGGTTAGCGCCCCCAGGCCAGCATCGACCGTGGCGCTGCCCCCGAGCCCGAGGAGGATCCGGCGCGCGCCCGCGTCCACCGCCGCGAGCAGGAGCTGCCCCACGCCGTAGGTGGTGGTGCGCAGGGGGTCACGCTCCGCCTCCGGCACCAGGTCGAGCCCGCAGGCCGCCGCCGAGGCGACCACGGCGCTGCCGTCGGGGCGGAGCAGGAAGCCAGCGGTGACCGGCCGGCCCAGCGGCCCGACCACCTCGACGTCCAGCCAGCGATCCTCGTCGGTCGCGACCACCTCGCACAGGCTGTCGCCACCGTCGGCCAGGGGGCGCAGCACCACCTCGTCACCCGGTCGTGCCCGCCGCCACCCCTCAGCGATCGCCGCCGCGGCCTCGGGCGCGGTGAGGGTGCCCTTGAACCCGTCGGGGGCGACCACCACGCGCACCGTGTGTCCCTCCTGCTGGATCCGCTCACCGACGCCCGTCGCCGCCGGCGCTCCCGACGCTAGCGGGCTGGCGGATCGCCGTCGGCGGACGGCGGGGGTGGCGCACCCAGGTCACGCAGCAGCGCCAGCGCGAGGCCCTCGTCGGCCGCGGTCACGCTGACGGCGTGCCCCTGGACCCACTCGTGCCCGAGCCGGACCGTGGTGATCGTGGCCGCGGCCGGGATACCGCTGGCCTGCAGGGTCGCGACCAGCAGATCGGCCTGGGCCTGGTCGGAGGCGATCACCACCACCCGCTGCTGCTCGCGTTCGGGTTGCTCGAGCACCGCCGCTCCTCCCGCCCCGAGTGACCCCGGAGCCGTCGCAGTTCACGCCTTCGGATCGCGCACCACGAAGGGCGGCCGGACCACCTCGGCGAGCGTGGGGTGGCCCCGCACATCGAGCTCCACCTGCGTCCCCGGGCCGAGATCGGCGTCGAGGTAGGCCAGAGCGATCGGGACGCCGAGCGTCGGCGACAGCGACCCCGAGGTGGTCGCGCCCACCACCTCGTCGGTACCGGGACGTCGCACCGCCAGACCGGCGCGGGCCGGACGCCGTCCCTCGGCGACCAGCCCCCACAGCCGCTGGGTCGGTCCCGCCTGCTTGGCCGCCCCCAGGGCCTCCTGCCCGCGGAAGGCCCCACGGTCGAGCCGCACCGCCCACCCGAGTCGCGCCTCGTAGGGGGTGCGGGACGTCGACAGCTCGTTGCCGTGCAGCGGGTACCCCATCTCGAGCCGCAGGGTGTCACGCGCGCCGAGCCCACAGGCGAGCGCACCGGCCGCGCCGAGTCCCTCCCACACCGGTGCCGCCAGCTCGCCGGGGACCAACAGCTCCACCCCCCGCTCGCCGGTGTAGCCCGTACGGCACAGCAGGAGCGCAGCACCCCGGACCTCGACGGTGACCACGCCGAGGGGCTCGGGGGCCGTCGCCGGGCTGCCCGCGGCCCCGAGCGTCGCGAGCACCTGGTCGGTCACCTCGAGGGAGCGAGGGCCCTGGACCGCCAGCACCGCGAGGTCGGTGGAGGCGTCGGCGACCCGCGCAGCCCGGCCCTGGGCGGCGGCGGTGAGCGCGGCGACGACGCCTGCGGTGTTGGCCGCGTTGGGGACGGCGACGAACCGCTCTGCCACCAGGCGGTAGACGATCAGGTCGTCGACGACCCCACCATCCTCGTCGCAGCACAACGTGTACTGCGAGCTGCCGTCGGTCAGCCGCGCCGGGTCGTTGGTGAAGGCCCGACCCACCACCTCGGCGGCGTCGGGCCCCTCGATCCAGACCGTACCGAGGTGGGAGACGTCGAAGACCCCGACGTCCTCACGTACGGCCCGGTGCTCGGCGAGGGTGCCCGAGAAGCTGATCGGCATCGACCACCCGGCGAAGGCGGCGAGCTTGGCGCCGGCAGCGCGGTGGTGCGCCGTCAGCGCGGTGGAGCGGAGGGCGTCGTCCATCGCTGTTCCTCGATCCGCCAGCGCTGTCCGTACCGGCCCCGACGACGCTAGCGGCCATCGACCGGTCCGACTGCGGGACCGGGAGTCGTCCGCTAGCGTCGAAGCGCGAACCACCGCGGCGTATCGACCGCCGCCATCTTCACGCCCCGCCCGCGCGGCCGCTCCCGTCGGGCGACGAGCAGGAGCGCATACCGTGGCCGAGGTCGAGCTTCCCCAGCTGGGAGAGTCCGTCGAGGAAGGCATCATCACCGCCTGGCTCGTCGAGGTCGGTGACACCGTCGAGGTCGACCAGCCCATCGT
>PWEU01000375.1 GCA_003554005.1 Nitriliruptoraceae bacterium | reverse complement strand
CCGTCGGTACGGGCTGACGGCGCAGGTGCCCGCCGCCGAGCGGCCCGTGGTCTTCATCGGCCCCTACGAGCACCACTCCAACGAGCTGCCCTGGCGCGAGACGATCGCGGACGTGGTCCGCATCCCCGAGGACGGCGACGGCCATGTCGATCTCGACGCTCTCGAGGCCGCCCTGGAGGCCTACACCGACCGGCCCGTGAAGATCGGGTCCTTCTCAGCCGCGTCCAACGTCACCGGCATCCTCACCGACACCCGGGCGGTCTCCGTGCTCCTCCACCGGCATGGCGCACTGGCGTTCTGGGACTGTGCCGCCGCTGCCCCCTACATCGACGTGGCGATGGCCCCGCACCGCCCCGGTCCCGACGGTGACGACCGCGAGGCCCACCTCGACCACAAGGACGCGGTGTTCGTGTCGCCCCACAAGCTGGTCGGCGGCCCCGGCACCCCCGGCCTGCTGCTCGCCCGTCGCGAGCTGTTCACCAACCGGGTGCCCACGGTGCCCGGCGGTGGCACGGTGGCCTACGTCAACGCCCACGAGCACCGCTACCTCGATGTCCTCGAGGAGCGCGAGGAGGGCGGCACCCCCGATATCCTCGGCGCGATCCGTGCGGGCCTGGTGTTCCAGCTCAAGCGCGCGGTCGGCGAGGACACGATCCTCGCCCACGAGCAGGCCGCGATCCAGCGCGCCGTCGCTGCCTGGCGGCAGGAGCCGAACCTCGAGGTCCTCGGCAACCTCGAGGCCGAGCGGCTGTCCATCGTCTCCTTCGTCGTGCGGCACGGGCCGCGCTACCTCCACCACGAGCTGGTCGTGGCGCTGCTCAACGACCTGTTCGGCATCCAGGCCCGGGGTGGCTGCTCGTGTGCGGGGCCCTACGGCCACGAGCTCCTCGGCATCGACGAGGAGCGGTCGCAGGCCTACGAGCGGGCCATCGACGCCGGGTGCGCCGGGTTGAAGCCCGGCTGGGTGCGCATCAACTTCACCTGGTTCCTCACCGACGCGGTCATCGAGTTCCTGATCGATGCCGTGCGGTTGGTGGCCAGGGACGGCTGGCGGCTGGTTGACGCCTACCGCTTCGATCCGGCCACCGGGTGCTGGACCCACCGCGATGGGCGAGTGCCGCCGCCGATGTCGCTGGACGACGTGTCCTACACCGGGGGCGCCGTCACCTGGCCGGCGCGACGCCACCAGGTCCCCGACGACGCACTGGAGGACGTGCTCGCCGAGGGTGAGCGGCTGCTGCGGGCGGGGACCCTTCCGGTCCGGGAAGCGCCGCTGGCCTTGCCATCGGACGTGGAGGCGCTGCGCTGGTTCCCGCTGCCCGGCGAGGTGGACACCGACCGCGCCCGGGTCAGCGGGGGACCGAGACCCGGTCGAGGTGGGCGACGTCGCTGAAGCGGTCCAGGCTGAAGATGTGACGGCTCGCGATCCGTGCGGTGCGCAGCACGGTGATCGATGCGTGCGCCGAGGCGAACCGTTCCCACTCCCACGGCTCGGGTGACAGACCCAGCAGGTGGCCGAGGATCACCGAGTTCGTGCCGGCGTGGGCCACCAGCAGCAGTCGTCGCTCGACCGCCGGTGCGGGCACGTCCCACAGCAGCTCCTCGTCCCGGACCACGCCGTGCTCGGCCAACTCGTTGGTGAGCCCGAGGGTCACCCGGGCGTGGAAGTCATGGAAGCTCTCGCCGCCGGGCATGCCCTCCCACCATTCCTCGCGCGACCGGTCCCGGGCGGTGGCCATCGCCCGTCCGACCTCCTCGGCGGGGCTGCCCTGCCAGGAGGCGGGCATGTGGATCTCGTGCATCCACGCCCGCTCGGTGACCGTGTCGGTGTCGACCGCCCCGATGACCGGTGCGGCGGTGCGGCGGGCGCGGCGGGCGGTGGAGACCAGCACCTCGTCGAAGCGCTCTCCAGCCATGCAGCGCGCGAGCTGCTCGGCCTGGGCCTGACCGAGTTCGGTCAGCCGCGGGTCGACCTGGGCTGCCCGGCCACGGTTCCACTCGGGTTGGGCGTGACGAACGAGGACGAGTTCCATGGGTGCCACGCTAGCGCCGTCGCGCCGACGGCGGCTGCTGACGGCGGCTGCTGACGGCGGCGCCCCGTCGCTCACGCCTGCTCGGTCTCCCACCCGTCGTCGTCCATCTCGACGTCGCGTTCGTCGGCCATCGTGACCGCGAGCCACTCCAGGGCCTCCTCCGGGGTCACGACGTCGGCCGCGGCGGCCTGCCGGGCGGTCTCGATGCGGTTGCGGGCCCAGCTAAGGTCCAGGTCGCCGTCCGGTCGGTAGGAGCCGTCGGGCTCGTCCAGGCGCTGGCGGAGCTCGAAGGCCTCGACCGCGGACATGACGGCCTCGACGCCACGACGGGCGCGAGGCGTGGGACGGGTGGTCATGTTGGGCTCCTCGGAGCGGTCGGCGACGGGCATCCACGGTAACGACCGTCGCCGACGACCTCCAGTGCCGACCGTCCCCAACGGCGAGGGTCAGACCGACGGGCGTTGCCGGGCGGGCGCCGCGGCGACGACGTCCCGGACCTCCTGGCCGGGGGTGAAGCAGCAGTCGATCGGGCAGGCATCGTGGTTGGGGCCGCGGGTGCCGAGCGCGCGTGCCGGGGCGTCGGCCGCCCGCTCGAGGACCAGTTCGCGGATCATGGCCACGAACCGGGGGTCGGTGCCCACGGTCGCGGCCCGGGCGAAGGGCAGCCCCCGCTCCTTGGCGGTGTCCACCGCCTCGACGTCGAGGTCGTAGATCACCTCCATGTGGTCGGAGATGAACCCGATCGGGACGCACACCGCCCCCGGGGCCCCCTGCTCGGCCAGGGCTTCGAGGTGGTCGTTGACGTCGGGCTCCAGCCACGGGACGAACTCCGGCCCCGAGCGGGAGTTGAACACCAGCTGCCACTCTCGCTCGCCGCCATCCGGTCGTGGTGCACGTTCGGACAGCAACTCCATGACGATCCGGCAGGCCTCGTAGTGCTGGGTCTCGTAGTCGCAGTGCCGCGACATCGTCCGCGGGATCGAGTGGGTGGTGAAGACGATGTGGGCACCGTCGCGCGCGTCCTCGGGCAGCGTCGCCAGCGCCTCGAGGATGAAGTCGACCTGGGGCTCGAGGAAGCCGGGGTGGTTGTAGTAGACCCGGAGCTTGTCGAGCTCGGGTGCGCCCTCCACCTCGCCACGTGCCTCGGCCAGGTTCTCCCGGTACTGCCGGCACCCCGAGTAGGAGGAGTAGGCCGAGGTGACGAAGAAGATGGCGCGCCGGACGCCGTCGTCGCGCATCTGCGCCAGGGTGTCCGGGAGCAGCGGGTGCCAGTTGCGGTTGCCGAAGTAGACCGGCAGGTCGGGTCCCTCGGCGGACAGCAGGGTCTCCAACTCGGCCATCAACGCGCGGTTCTGGTCGTTGATGGGCGAGCGCCCGCCGAAGCCGAAGTAGTGCTGGCTGACCTCCTCCAGCCGCTCCCGGGGGATGTCACGTCCCCGGGGCACGTTCTCCATGAAGGGGATGACCTCGTCGGGGGCTTCCGGGCCGCCGAAGGAGACCAGCAGGATCGCGTCGTAGTCGGTTGGCATGGTGGTCCTCATCGCTTGGGGCCGGCCGTCGTCGACCGGGTTCGGGGTCAGTGGGTCGGGGGATGGTCGCCGGGCTGGGTGTCCGACGGGGGCAGGTCGTGGGCGGTCGCCGAGCCGAAGCCCCGCTCCAGGGAGACCTCGGCACCCGCCGCGGCCCAGGCGCGGTCGAACCGGCGTAGCCGCGCCCTCGTGGGCCGCACGCGCAGCAGGATCGCGGTCGCCATGACACCGCCGATCGCGACGTTCCAGCGCGGTCCGACCATCGCTGCCAGGATCGTGGTGACGAGCACCAGGGTCTCGGCGATGACGGACTGGAGGACCAGCCGGGTCCGGAACTCCGCGATGGCGGCGGTGTCGTCGGACGGTGGGGTCGCCGCGAACACCCGATCGATGCCGATGGTGGCGAGCAGGGCAGCCACCGAGACCGCCGTCGCGAGCAGCAGCGGGAGTGCCACCGGCAGCGCCGGTTCGACGTCCACGACCGCGGTCAGGATCGTCGCGAGGACGAGGACCCCGACCAGGAACGCCATCCACAGCAGGCGTTGCCGGGCCAGTGGTCCCCGGTCGTCACTGGGTGCCATCGCGGCGCTCCTGCGTCAGACGCGCGTCAGGCTAGGAGGTCATCGCGGCGCCGTCGGTCCCGCGGTCGCTCGGACGTGCTGCGCGAGCCAGATGCCGACCAGGATCAGCCCACCACCGGCGAGCGCCGAAGGCCCGAGCCGCTCGTCGAGGAGCAGGGTGCCCGCCGCCACGGCCACGAGGGGGATCAGGTAGGTGGTCAGGGTGGCGTTGGTCGCTCCGACGCGGGCGACCAGGAGGTAGAACACCAGGAACGCCAAGCCCGTGCCGAGCGTGCCCAGCAGCGCCACCGCACCCAGCGTGGTCGGGGTCAGGGAGGTCACCGACGGACGGCCCTCGACGAGCCACGCCACCGGCAGCGTGATCACGGCGGCGCTGAGCACCTGACCCGTCGCGATCGTCAGCGGTGGCGCGCGACGGGAGACCTGGCTCTTGGCGAACACGGCGCTGCTGGCGTAGCCGAGCGTCGCCAGGACGACCGCCAGCACGGCGAGGACGCGGCCCGGCTGCTCGATGTCACCTCCAGCGATCACGGCGACCCCGCCGAGCGCGAGCAGCAGCCCCGCCAGGCGGCGTGGCGTGATGCGCTCGAGACCGACGACGGCGGCGACCAGCAGCGTCGAGGTCGGCACGATGGCCATCAGCAGGCCCGTCAGCCCCGACGGCAGACGCTGCTGTGCCCAGGCCACCGCGGTCCAGGGCAGCGCGTTGTTGACCACGCCCAGGGTCACCAGGCGTAGCCACAGGTCCCGTCCGCGGGGCAGCCCGGTCCCGCGGAGCAGGAGGATGCTGAGCAGGACGAGGCCACCGACGCTGGTCCGGCCGGCCACGATCCAGATCGGGCCGAGCTCCCGCAGCGCGAGCTCGATGAACAGGAAGGACAGTCCCCACATCGCGCTCAGCAACAGGAGCAGGCCGACATCCACGGGAGCGAAGCGAGCGGCGGAGGTGACCGGCGG
>PWEU01000144.1 GCA_003554005.1 Nitriliruptoraceae bacterium | reverse complement strand
CGGCAGCGACGACCACAGGCGCTCCCGCGGCGGCGGCGAGGAACTGCTGACCCTCGCGCAGGTGCTGGATCGCTACCACGACGGCCCGGACTCGGGCGTGTTCACCGACGGGTCCTGCATCCCGAACCCGGGCCCGGGTGGATGGGGCGCGGTGTATGTCATCGACGGCGAGGTGGTCGCCGAGGACCACGGCCACGAGCCCGACACGACCAACAACCGGATGGAGCTCCGCGCGCTGGTGGCCGCCCTGGACCTCGTCCCTGAGGGCACCCCCGCCCGGATCTACACCGACTCCAACCTCGCCGTGCGCACGCTGACCGAGTGGGCGGCGGGCTGGGAGCGGCGCGGGTGGCGACGCAAGACCGGTCCGGGCGAGAACCTGGACCTGGTCCGCCCGCTGTACGAGCGCGTCTCCGCCCGACCGGAGCTGGAGCTCAAGTGGATCAAGGCGCACGCCGGCAACCGATGGAACGAGTACGCGGACGCCCTGGCGACCGCGTGGGCCCGTGAGGAACTGTGAACCCGACACCTCACACCACGCTCTCCGGGCCGCCGCTGGTCGGCCCGGTCGCACCCCACCTGCTGAGTCGCCTGTGGCACTGGGCGGAGCAGGAGCCCGACCGGCCGCTGCTGGCCGTCCGGGACGGCGGCGAGGTGGTGACCGTCAGCGCTGCGGCGTTCCGGGACCGGGTTCGGGCGATCGCGGCGGGACTGGTCGCCCGTGGGGTCGAGCCCGGTGACCGCATCGCCCTGCTGTCGCGGACCAGCCTGGCATGGGTCGAAGCCGATCACGGCATCCTCGCCGCGGCCGCCGCCACGGTGCCGATCTACGACTCGAGCTCGTCATCGCAGGTCGAGCGCATCCTCATCGACTCCGGGGCGGTGATGGTGGTGGTGGAGACACCCGAGCAGCGCGACCTGGTCGCGGCCGCCATGTCCGACCAGCACGACGCGCCACCGGTGCTGGTCATCGCCGAGGGCGGGCTCGACGAGCTGGCCACCGCCGGTGGCGGTACCGCTGGCGGTGGCGGTAACGGTGGCGGTGGCGACGATGCCGACCACCTCGATGTCGTCGAGCAACGGCTCGCCGAGCTGGGTCCCGAGGACCTGGCCACCTTGATCTACTCCTCCGGCACGACGGGGGAGACCAAGGGCTGCGAGCTGACCCACAGCAACCTGTGCCACAACGTCCGTCAGACGGTCGAGCAGGCCCCGGAGCTGTTCGGGCCCGGCGCTCGGACGTTGGTGTTCCTCCCGCTCGCCCACGCGCTGGGCCGGATCCAGGTCCACACCTCGATCGATCAGGGGGTGCTGACCGCGTTCGCGACCGGCATCCCGGAGCTGCCCGAGGAGCTGCTGCTGTTCCGCCCGACCTTCATCGTCGCCGTCCCGCGGATCTTCGAGAAGGTCTACGACGGCGCCCGCAACCGCGCCATCGACGCGGGCCGGGTCAAGATCTTCGACCGGGCGATGGACGTGGCGGTGCGCTGGTCGGATGCCTCGCAGAACAGCCGGCCTCCGCTCGGGCTGCGGCTCCAGCACCTACTGTTCGACCGGCTCGTCTACCGCAAGTTGCGGGCCGCCTTCGGTGGTGAGCTCGGCATGGCGATCTGCGGCGGTGCCGCGCTCAGCGGGCACCTCGCGCGCTGCTTCGACGGCATGGGCATCGCCATCGCCCAGGGCTACGGCCTGACCGAGGCCGCCCCCATCGTCTCCGGTGGTCCCGACCCGGCCCCCGATCACGACAGCGTGGGCCGGGCCTACCCGGCGACGACCGTGGCCTTCGCCGAGGACGGCGAGGTCCTGATCAGCGGCCCGCAGGTGTTCCACGGCTACTGGAACGCGCCCGAGACCACGGCACGGACGCTGGTCGACGGGTGGCTGCAGACCGGGGACCTGGGCACGGCGACCGAGCGGGGCGACCTGGTCATCACGGGGCGCAAGAAGGAGCTGATCGTCACCGCCGGCGGCAAGAACGTCGTGCCCGGCGCGCTCGAGGACCGCGTCCGCGCCCATCCGTTGGTCGACCAGTGCGTGGTGGTGGGGGACGGGCGACCCTTCGTCGCGGCGCTGGTGTTCCTCGATCACGACGAGGTCGAGCGCCGACTCGCCCGCCAGGAGACGTCCGACGGCCCGCAGACGGGCGCGGCGGCCGGGGCGGCCGCGGCGGCCGCCGCGGGCGGGACGCACCAGGTCTCAGGCGCCGACGCGCTGGGCAACGACGGGTTCGAAGCGGAGCTGCGCGCGGAGATCGGCGCGGCGGTGGCCACGGCCAACGCGGCGGTGTCGCGGGGCGAGGCGATCCGCGCCTACCGCATCGTCGACGACGTGCTCAGCATCGACAACGGCGACCTCACGCCCACCCAGAAGCTCCGGCGTCACAACATCGGTGCGCGGTTCGCCGCGGAGATCGACGCGCTGTACGGCTGAGGCTCGCAGCTGGTACCGGCTGTGCTCACCCCCAGCCGGGTTCGGCAGCGGGTGTCCATAGAACCGTTGGTTTCCCAGTGGCCACCACGGCCAACTCTGCCGTCCCGAAGCCCCATTCACCCATTTCCCCATTGCCGCTGAGGTGCAATCGGGTACCGTGGAGCGTGGCCCCGAGACCAGGAGTGGCTATGAGGGAGACCACGCTCGATCTCGACTCGCGCCGCCGCGTGTCGCTCGGATCGCTGTTCGACGAGTCCGTCACCCATCTCATCGCTCGCAAGTTCGACGACGGCTCGGTCGTCCTTGAGCCCGCTTCGGTCGTCAGCACGCTCGAACAGCGCTTCCACTCCGACCCTGGTGCCGTAGACGCCGCCCGCCGAGCTGCGCGGTCGTCGTCCGCTACGAAGGTGGATCTCGCCGCCCGCCGAGCTGCGCGCGCCCGTGGCTGACCTCGGACTCTCGCAGGAAGCGCTGGAGGTCTACCAGGAGCTCGAACAGGTCCAGAGCCGCTGGGGAACCCTCGATGCCCTGGAGGCGGTCATGGACGCTGTTGCCGCCGACCCAGGGCACCGGACCAACCGGCAGCGCCGATTCCAGGATCCCCCGTGCTTCGCCGTGCCGCTGTCAACGCCCGACGGTGATTGGATCGTCCTGTGGCGAGAGGTGACGGACAACCGCGAGTTCGACGATCTGTCTGCGGGTGACGTGTTCGTGCTCTACCTGGGGCCTTTGCCCGGCTGATGACTGCTTCTCGAGCGGGTCAGGCGACCCTCCGCGGTGGCACCTGTCCCGCACACCAACGGTTCTATGGACACCCGCTGCCGAACTCAGCCCCAGCCGAGCGCCCGCACCCCGGCGGTGACGGCGGCGCCGACCAGCACGACCACACCGAAGTGCGCCCGGAGCGCGACCGCGACGGCCGCGGCCGCCACCCCGACGATGCGGGCATCGAGCACCAGGCTCGTCCCGTCCACCACCGTTTGGGTCGCGACGAGCGCCGCCAGCAGGCCGGCGGGCAGCAGGTTGGAGAGCCGGTCCAGCCACGGCGGTAGCTCCCGACCCGCGGCGGCGAAGGGACCGATCGCCTTCATGAGGTAGGTGCCCACGGCCAGGGCGACCAGCGCCAGGATCGTCACGTCGTGGCCTCCCCGTGCTCGGTTCGCACCGGTACCCACAGCGCGATGATCCCACCCAGCGACGCGGCGATGATCGGCACGCCGGGCGGCGCGAAGGGCGTGAGGCCCAGGGCCAGCGCCACCCCGATCGCCGCGGCGGTGCGGCCGCGAGGGGTGCGCAACCACGGGGCTAGCAGCGCGAGGAACCCGGCCGGGAAGGCGGCATCGAGGCCCAGCAGCTCCGGGTCGGCGATGAGCTGCCCGCCGTAGGCACCCGCCGCGGTGGTCAGGATCCAGGCCGACACCACCGACCAGCCCACCACCCGGAAGCGGCGCACCACCTCGCCGGACCACTCCTGGCGTGCCGCCGGATCCCTCGGCATCGGGCCGGCCTTGCCGAGAGCCAGCGCGACGGACTCGTCGACGATGAGGTAGCTGTCCAGCGCGCGTCGGCCGAAGGAGCCTCCCGGCAGCGCCCGGGCGATGGCCAGACCGAAGGCGACGTAGCGGACGTTGAGCAGCAGCCCGCTCACCGCCCCGGCGAAGGGGTTGCCGCCGAGCGCCAGCACGCCCACGAAGGCGAACTGCGACCCGCCGGCCAGCACGATGATGCTCGAGAGGGTGGCCACGGCGGGGGAGAGACCCGCGGCCACCGCCAGGACCCCGTAGGACAGTCCATAGGCCCCGACGGCCAGCGCGACCGGCACCGCGGCGGCAACGAGGTCGCGGGTGGCAGCGGCACTGGATGCGGCGGGATTGGAGGCTGGGGTGCCCTCGGAGTCGCGCGCAGGCTCGGGTGCACCCGGCGCATCGCGCTGGGCCCGGCGGGTCGTTCGGTTGAGCGGACGCATCGTGCGGTAAGCTGTACCACGTGGCTAGTACCGCGTCCAACCGGGAGCCGACGATGCTCGACGACCGCGCCGAGGCCGAGGTGCTCGACCCGGGCGAGCTGCGGCAGCGGGTCGCCGGCACGGTCCGCGACCTCAGGGCCCGTGCCGGGCGGTCGCTGGCTGACCTGGCCGCCGCGGCCGGCATCGCCAAGTCGACCCTGCACGCCATCGAGACCGGTGAGGCCAACCCGGGGATCGAGACCCTGTGGTCCCTGGCCCGTGCGCTCGGCGTGCCCTTCGGGGAGCTGCTCGAGCCGGCGACCCCGGCCGTGCGGGTGGTGCGTGCGGGGGAGGCACCGCAGGTCGTCAGCGAGTCCGGAGCGATGCAGGCCCACCTGCTGGCGGCCACCAGTCACCGCGCCCGCGTCGAGGTCTATAGCCTGGCGCTGCAGCCGGGGACCGCCCACGACGGGCAGCCCCACACCGACGGCACGATCGAGCACGTCCTGGTCATCGCCGGACAGCTGCAGGTCGGGCCCGAAGGTGGTGAGGTGACCCTGGCACCGGGCGACCTCGCCTCCTTCGCGGGCGACCGGGTCCACGGCTATCGGGCCCTGGCCGAGGGCACCCAGGCCGTGCTGGTGATCGAGTACCCCTGACCCGGACCGTCCGGATGGTTGCTCGCGCACCTCCCGGGGGACAGGTCCCACCACGGGTGCGCGACCAACCACGCCGGG
>PWEU01000051.1 GCA_003554005.1 Nitriliruptoraceae bacterium | reverse complement strand
TGTTCGTCGAGCGGCTCATCGAGGCGGCGCTGGCCACCTCGGCGTCGGTGACCCCGCTGAACGAGCCGGCTGCCGCCGAACTCGCCGACCACGAGGGCGTGGCCGCCCTGCTGCGCTGGTGAGGCCCCAGGAGGCACGTCGCCGCACCGACGCGGTCATGGAGCTCCACGAGGCCGGCGAGCTCGCCGATGCGATCGCGGAGGTGGAGTCGCTGCTGGCCGCCCTCGCCGAGGTAGAGGACCTCACCGACCCGGTGCTGCGCGAGTCGCTGTTCACCGTCCGGTTCGAACGGGCCGTGCTCCTCACCGAGCTCGGTGACCTCGATGCGGCCGCGGAAGCCTATGCCCTGGCGGCGACGACCCCCGCCGATCTCGAGGACCCCGACCAACGCCACGAGATCGCCCTCGCGCTGCTCAACCGCGGGATCTGCCTGGACGCGGTCGGCGACCACGCGTCGGCGGTCGCGGTGTACGCCGATCTCACCGAGCGCTTCCAGGACGCCGACGACCCCGTCACCACTGAACAGGTCACCCGCGCCCGGGTGAACCACGCGGCTGCGCTGTTGGCGCTTGAGCGGACCGGGGAGGCGTCGACGCTGGCAGCAGCGATCGCCGCCGAACTCGACCCCACCGACGTGCTCTCCGCGGAGCAGCACGTGATGGCCCTGCGGCTCCACGCCGCTGCGCTGCGGGTGACCGGCGACCTCGACGGGGCCATCGAGGTCCTGCTGCGGCGGTCGGGCGCCACGCAGGAGGATCCTCCTGCACGGGCCCAGGTCGCCGCTGCGGCCCAGGAGCACGCCGAGCTCCTGGCAGAGCTCGGTGACGTCGAGGTGGCGCTGGAGGTCTTGGACGAGGTGCTGGCCGACGCGGACCTGGAGGTCGAACCGGAGGTCACCGACGTCCTCGACGAGCTGCGCGCCGCCCGTCGCCGCCTCGCCGGCGCCTGACGGCTGACGACGACCGCTCGGTACCGTGGGCGCGACCCCGGACCTCCGGGGCGGGGTCGGTCCCCGAGGAGCCGTGCATGTCCTCCGCATCGTGAACCCATACGGCGCCCTCCGCGGACCAGCGGCCGCAGTTCGGTCGCTCCGGCGAGGAGCGATGACGCTGGTCCTGCTCGGTCTGCTGCTCGCCGGGAGCGCGACGCCCGCGTCGGCGCACGCCACGCTCGTCGACGGTCGGCCAGCCGATCGGTCCGCCCTGGACACGGCTCCGGCCGAGGTCTCTCTCACCTTCAGCGAGCCGGTCACGGTGCCGAGCGGTGGTCTCCGGGTCCTCGACGCCGAGGCCCGCCGCGTCGACCTGGGGCCGGTCGACACCGAGAACCCGAGCGTCGTCGCGGTGGCGCTGCCGCCGGATCTGCCCGACGGGGCCTACGTGGTCAGCTACCGGGTGATCTCCGCCGACAGCCATCCTGTCGGGGGTGTCCGCACCTTCACCGTCGGTGACGGCGTGGAGGAGGTCGCGGCCACGACCCTGGCGGCGATCGCCGGTGACGGGACGTCGGTGGCCGCGCGGAGGGCCGGGCAGCTGCTCCGGGGCCTCGGGTACGGGGCCCTGCTGCTGGCGACCGGCGCCGCCGTCACCGGTTGGCTGATCGTCCGACGCCCCGTGGATCGGGCCGTGGCTCGCGGGCTGGCGGTGCGGTCGGCCCTGGTCGGCGTGGTGGTGTCGCTGGTCGGTGTCCCGGTCCAGGCCGTCGCCGTCACCGGCGAGCTGGGTGCGGCCTGGTCCGCGGTGGGTCTGTGGGAGACCGCGACCTCCACCTTCGGGGTGGCGAGCGTCGTGCGCTCAGCCCTGCTCGCCGTGCTGGCCACGGTCCTGCTCGTTGGGCTGCCCGGTGTGCTGGCGGCGGCGGGGGCCGCCGGCGCGCTCGGCACGGTCGTGCTGGACGGACACCAGCGCAGCATGCCTCCCACGTGGCTGCTGGTGACCGGTGACCTGGTGCACGTCGGCGCCGCTGCGGTGTGGTTCGGCGGTCTGGTCGTGCTGGCCGCGGTGCTCAGCCGTCGATCGACCCGGCCCGAGGCGGTGCCCGCCGCCGGGCTGGTGGCCCGGTTCAGCGGTGTGGCGCTGGTGGCTTCGGTGCTGGTCGCCGTCGGGGGGACGGCCATGGCGTGGCCGTTGGTGGGGCAGCCCGCGGCGCTGGTGGGCACGGCCTACGGGCTCACCCTGCTGGCCAAGCTCGCGGCGGTCGGCGTCGTGGTGCTGGTCGCCGCCTACAACCGGTTCCGGCTGGTGCCGGCGATCGTCGCAGGTGCGATCCCCAGCGGTGGTGCCCCGGGCGATGTCGCGCCTGAGGTGGGCTCGGCCGACGTCGGCGATGGCGGAGCGCCGGTCGATCTGGCCGTCGACCTCGACCAGCGTCGCGCCAGCGCCGCCTGGTCCCAGCTGCGGCGCACGCTCCGGCTGGAGGTCGCCCTGCTCAGCGGTGTGCTGCTGCTCACCGGGGTCCTGGCCACGACCCAGCCGGCGGCGGAGGCCGCGGGCTTCGGCGGGGTCTTCGAGACCACCACCCCGCTGGGCGCCGAGCTCGAGCTGGACCTGGTGGTCGACCCGAACGTCGTGGGTCGCAACACCCTCCACCTCTACGTCCTCGATGCCACGGGTCGTCCGAGCGCGGGGGTGGAGGACCTGCGTCTGGAGCTCACCTTCGTGCCCGCCGGGGTCGGCCCGATCCGGATCGAGCCCTTCTTCGCCGGCCCGGGCCACTGGATCGCCACCACCGAGGACCTGTCCTTCGCCGGGGAGTGGGAGGTGCGGGTGATCGCCGGGGGCGACCGTTTCACCGAGCACACCACCACCGTGATCGTCCCCGTGGCACCCTGACCCGTGCGACGCAGGCCGCCCCTCCGCCCGCTACCAGCCGCATCGTCCCTGGAGCCCCACGTGACCGTGACCCGACCTCCCGATCCGACGGGGTGGCCGACCCGCGCCCATGGCGTGACCGCGGTCGCCCTCGCGGCGCTGCTGCTCCTGTCGGTGGCGCTGCCGGCTGCCGCGCACCCGTTCCTGCGCGGCGGGGGTGAGGTGCCGGTCGACTCCCTGGCGACCGTCACCCTGGACCTCGCCCACGGCTGCGGCACGGAGGCCAGTGGCGCGGGTCAGGACACGCTCGAGGTCGCTCTGGAGGTCCCCGACTGGCTGCGGGTCGTGACGGTGGCCGACCACCCGGGCTACGTCCACGATCTCGAGATCGACCAGGGCCGGATCACCGTGGTCACCTGGACGGCGGCCGCTGCTCCGGAGCCCGCCCCGGCCTTCGACCTGGACGCGGTCGCCAGCGGCAGCCCGGGGGAGACCCGCCACCTCGCCGTCTTCCAGGGCTGCGCCGACGGCACTCACCGCTGGATCGGGACCCCCGACGCGCCGGCCGACGATCCGGCGATCAACGTCCGCCTCGTCGAGGCCGACCCCGACCGGCCAGCGCCGCCCCCGACCCCGGTCGAGGACCCCGACGCGGAGGTCACCACCGCCGAGGGTGCAGCGGACGCCGACCCCGACATCGAGGCGGGCGGGGACGACCCGGCGTCGGCGACCGACGAGTCGGCACCGGACGATGCCGACGTGGAGGACGCGACCGATCCGAGCGTGACCGAGGACGCGGACGGGATCGCGGAGGCCGGGCCGGCGGGATCGGCCCCGGATGGCGGCGACGCCACCCTGCGACGCGTGCCCGTCTGGGCCGCCGGAGTGCTGGCCCTGCTCGCGGCCGCCGGGGTGCTGTTCCGGGTGCTGCCCGGACGTCGCCGCGCCGACCGGTGAGCCGGGCCGGACAGGGCATCGTGCTGGGGGTGCTCGTTCTCGCGTGGCTGCTCCCCGGCCAGGCGGCGCTCGCCGCCCCCGCGCGGCCGACCCACTACCGCTCGGGCGTGGCAGCGATCCTCACCGGCGACGGGATACCCGTGGAGCAGGTGACCGCCGAGGTGGTGGGCGGCGACGCCTACCTGGTCGTCAGCGTCCCGTCCGGGCGGGAGGTCGAGGTTCCCGGCTACGAGGGTGAGGCCTACCTCCGGTTCGGCGCCGACGGGCGGGTCGAGGTCAACACCCGCTCGCCGGCGCGGTGGCTCAACGACGCCCGCTTCGGCGCGCTCGACGTCGAGGTGCCCGTCATCGCCGACGTCGATGCGCCGCCGCGGTGGGAACTGGTGGCCACCGCAGGCCGCTACGCCTGGCACGACCACCGGATCCACTTCATGTCGCCGACGCTGCCGGGTGACGTCGATCCCCGGGCGGACACGGTCCAGGAGGTGTTCACCTGGGAGGTCCCGCTCCTTCTCGACGGTGAGGACGCGAGGATCGAGGGGGTGCTCGTCTGGGTCCCCGGCCCCGCTCCGGCCCTCCCGCTCGCGCTCCTGGTGGTGTCCATCGCGGCCGCCGGCTGGTTGTCGTCCACCACGCCGACACGTCGGGGGATCGGCGTGCTATCGGTGGCGTTGCTCACCCTCACCGCCGGGGTGGCCGCGGTGATGCTGGCACCTCCGGGCGCGGACACCGAGCCGGCCCTGACCGTGCTACCCGGCATCGCGGTGGCGGTCTGGTTCCTCGGTCGAGTGGGTCCCGGTGCCGCGACGGTCGGCAGCTTCGTCCGCGACGCGGCGGCGGTCCCCCTGCTCGGCTGGGGGCTGTGGTGGTCGGCGACCTGGTGGCGTCCGGTGCCCCCGACCGCGCTCCCGATCGGGCTGGTTCGGCTGGTCGTCGCTGCCGCGCTCGCCGTTGGGGTCGCAGGGGTCATCGCGCTGTTCCGGCACGGCCTGGCCGCGGTCGCACTCGACGGCGAGCAGGACGCGCCGGCGTCCGGGTCCTAGCCCCGAAGCGCATGGGCGGGTGCGATCGGCAGCGACGCGCAGAACACGATGCCGTGACGCGGGGGGCTCAGTCGCCCCCGTCGCCGTCGCCGTCGCCGTCGCCGTTCCCGTCGCCGTTCCCGTTCTCCGGCTCCGGCTCCGGCTCCGGCTCTGGCTCCACGATCGGTGGCGGGTCGGGTTCCGGTTCCGGTTCCGGCTCGGGGCCGAGGGAGATGATGATCTCCACCGTCGTGCCGGGGTCCACGAGGTCACCGGGCGCCGGTGACTGGCTGATGACGAAGCCCTCACCGACAGCGATGGAGAACTCCCGGTCGGCGATCG
>PWEU01000274.1 GCA_003554005.1 Nitriliruptoraceae bacterium | reverse complement strand
GGCGCCGGACCGGATCACCTTCGTCATCACCGGCGCCTCCCAGGGACGTGACGGTGACGAGGACCTCGCCGCCGCGGAACTGATCGCCGCGCAGCTGCGTGGTGAGGAACCGGACCCGCGGCCCTACCTCGAGCGGGTCCCAACCTCCGATGCCGGTCGGAACTTCGTGCCCGGCGGCCCCGCGTGGGCGCCACCGGAGGACCTCGCCCGCTGCATCGAGGTGGACCGGTTCGACCACACCCTGCGTGCGGCGGTCCTGCCGGAGCTGGACGCCATCGAGGTGACGATGCACCGGGCACGCTGAGCTCCGAACCTCGTCCGTACCCCAGGCTCGGAGGTCGCGATGCTGCTGCAGGACCTCGTTCGGACCTCAGAGAAGGTGGCGACCACGTCCTCTCGGCGTGGGAAGATCGACCTGCTGGCGGCGCTCATGTCACGGCTCCCACCCGACGACGTGGTGGTGGGCGTCAGGTTCCTGGCCGGAGAGCCTCGCCAACACCGCCTCGGTCTCGGACCGTCGGCGATCCGCTCGGTCGCAGCGTCGCCGGCGGAGCACGCCATGCTCACGCTCACCGATGTCGACCATGCCCTGCAGCGGATCGAGGACACCCCCGCAGGCTCAGGCTCCCGCACCGCACGGCTGGCGGCCTGGGCCGATCTCCTCGGGCGGGCGCGCCCCGAGGAGCAGGCGTGGCTGGTCAGGCTGGTGCTCAGGGAGCTCCGACAGGGTGCGTTGGCAGGCGTCCTGCTCCCGTCCGTCGCCCAGGCCGCCGCCGTGCCCGAACGCGCCGTCCGCCGCGCCGCCATGCGCAACGGCGATCTCGCCCGCACCGCCGAGCTGGCCCTGACCGGCGGGCAGGACGCGCTCGCCGCGGTGGGACTGGTGGTCGGCGTCCCCGTCGACCCCATGCTGGCGACGACCGCAGCGGACCTCGCCGAGGCCCTGGCCGGGCAGACGCCGGCCTTGGTGGAGACCAAGCTCGACGGCGCGCGCCTCCAGGTCCACCGCGACGGCTGTGACGTGCGCCTGTTCACCCGGACCGGTCAGGACGTCACCGAACGACTCCCGGAGATCGTCGCCACCGCACGGTCGCTGCCGACGAACCGCGTCGTGCTCGACGGTGAGGTGGTGGCCTTCGACACCGACGGGCGACCTCGGCCCTTCCAGGAGACCATGCAACGCATCGGCCGCGACCTCACCCGCGTCCAGCGTGAGATCCCGGTCGAGCTCCGCGCGTTCGACGTCCTGCACCTCGACGGGGTCGACCTGCTCGACGAGCCGCTGGCCACCCGCCGGGCAGCGCTCCACCACGTCGTGCCCGAAGCCTTGCGCGCCGACGGGGTCGTGACCGACCACCTCGACGTCGCCCTGGACTTCACCCGTGAGGTGCTCACCGCCGGCCACGAGGGGGTGATCGTCAAGGCCCTCGACGACCCCTACGCGGCGGGCCGACGGGGCGCGAGCTGGCGCAAGGTCAAACCCGTGCACACCCTGGACCTGGTCGTGCTCGCCGCCGAGTGGGGATCGGGCCGGCGGCGCGGCTGGCTGTCCAACCTCCACCTCGGCGCCCGGGTGGAGGGCTCCGACACCGAGGTGGCCGACGCCGACGGCTTCGTGCTGCTCGGCAAGACCTTCAAGGGGCTGACCGACGAGGTGCTCGCCTGGCAGACCGAGGCCCTGCTGGCCCGCGAGACCCGGCGCGAGGGGCACGTCGTGCACGTCCGGCCGGAGCTGGTGGTGGAGATCGCGCTGGACGGGGTCGTGCGCTCGAGCCGGTACCCGGGCGGGGTGTCGCTGCGGTTCGCCCGGGTGCGCGGATACCGGCCGGACAAGCTGGCGCAGGACGTGGACACCTTGGCCACGGTCAGGGCGGTCCACACCGGGAGCAGGCTGCCCGCGATGGGCTGAGCCCGGGGCGTCGTCCCCCGCCGAGTGACCCGTCCCGGGCGCCCCCGGTAGGGCTCGCCGCCAACGCGCCGAACCGGCCGATCAGCCGAAGCGTCCGGTGATGTAGGACTCCGTCCGCTGGTCCGAGGCATTCGTGAACACGGTCTCGGTCAGGTCGTACTCGACCAACTCGCCGACCCGGACCCCCTGCTCCATATCGACGGTGAAGAACGCCGTGCGGTCGGAGATGCGGGCCGCCTGCTGCATGTTGTGGGTCACGATCACGATCGAGTACTGGCCCCGCAGCTTGCGCATCAGGTCCTCGATCGCCAGGGTGGAGATCGGATCCAGCGCCGACGCCGGCTCGTCCATGAGGATCACGTCGGGCTCCAGCGCGATCGCACGGGCGATACACAGGCGCTGCTGCTGACCACCGGACAGGGCGTGGCCTTGGTCGTTGAGCTTGTCCTTGACCTCGTCCCAGAGCGCCGCCCCGCGCAACGCCTTCTCGACCCGGTCGTCGAGGTTGGACTTCATGCCGTGGAGCTTCGGCCCGAAGGCCACGTTGTCGTAGATCGACATCGCGAACGGGTTCGGCTTCTGGAAGACCATCCCGATGCGACGGCGGACCTCGGCCGGATCGACGTCCTCGGCGTAGATGTCCTCACCGTGGTAGGTGATCCTGCCGGAGACCGACGCGCCGTCGATCAGGTCGTTCATCCGGTTGAGGCAGCGCAGCATCGTGGACTTCCCGCAGCCCGAGGGACCGATCAGCGCGGTGATCTCCCCCTTGGGGATGCGCATCGACACCTCCTTGAGCGCCGGCGCGCCGCCGTAGGCGACGGAGACGGTCTCCACGTCGAACACGGCTTCGCCGACCTCGCGTGGGACCGTGGTGTGCCGCGGGGTGAACTCCGGCGCTGTGTTCGTCTGCCCGGTCTGCGCGGGCGCTGCTGTAGGCGCAGCTTGCGCCTGGGTGTTGTCGACCATGGTGGGACCTCTTGAGTGCAGGAGTGGGAGCGGTCAGCGCGTGCGACGAGCGGTGATCCAGCGGGCGGTGAAGGGCAGGAGGAAGACGATCCCCATCAGGAGCATCGCACCCGCCCAGGCACGCTCCTTCCCGGGGTCGAAGGGCTGCTTGGCTCCTTGGTAGATCAGCAGAGTGATGGAGGACTGGGCGACCCCGGAGAAGGCGGTCACGACCTGCAACGACCCGAGCGCGGTCAGCAGCAGGACGGCGGTCTCCCCGGCGGCGCGGGCCACGGCGAGCATCGATCCGGTCACGATCCCGGGGCCGGCAGTGGGTAGCACCACCTTGGTGATGGTCTGCCACTTGCGGGCCCCCAGACCCGCGGAGGCCGCGCGCTGGTCCTCGGGAACGAGCTTGAGCATCTCCTCGGACGAGCGGACCACGATGGGCAGCATCATGATCGCCAACCCGACCGCGCCCATGATGGTCCCGAAGGAGAATTGTCTGACCAGGGCCGCGTAGACGAACAACCCGACGAACACGCTCGGGACACCCGTCATCACGTCGGTGAAGAACCGGACGGTGCCAGCGAACCAGCCTCGGCCGTACTCGACCAGGTAGACCGCAGCGAGGACGCCGAGCGGAACCGCCAGAACGGTGGCGATGCCGACCATATAGAGAGTGCCGACGATGCCGTTGAGGTAGCCGCCTCCTTCGCGACGTGCCGGGGGCTCCGGCTGGGTGAGGAACTCCCCCCCGAAGGCGCCGATGCCGTTGCTGACCACGGTCCACAGGATCAGCACCAACGGGAAGAGGGAGAGCCCCATCGCGACCAGCAGTACGTAGCGGAACAGCTGCGAGCGCCGCTTGCGTCGACGGGTGTGCGCGTCGATCTCGCCGAGCGGGCGGAAGGTCGGGGGGGTCTCGGGCGTCAGGGTCGTCGTCTTAGCGCGGCGTCTCCTGCGACACGCCCGATCCTCCACACGAGGAGCCGGGCGAGGACGTTGACGATCACGGTGATCACGAACAGCCCCACCCCGACCGCGATCAGCGCCAACACCGTCTCTGGCGCGGCGTCCTGGAACGTGTTGGCGATGTGGCCCGCCATCGAGTCACCACCGAAGAACAGGCTGAGTCCCCAGCGCTGCGACCCACCGACGAGCATCGCGACGGCGATCGTCTCCCCGAGGGCGCGGCCAAGCCCCAGCATGGTCGCGCCGACGATGCCCGGGAACGAGGTGCGGATGATGACCTTGGTCATGACCTCGAAGTCGGTCGCGCCCATGCCGTAGGCGGCATCGACCTGGTCGCGCGGGACCTGGGCCATGACCTCGCGGGTGATCGCGGTGATGATCGGCAGGATCATCACCGCCAGCACCATGCCGGCGGTGAAGTAGCTGGTGGTGAACACAGGCCCAGCGAAGAGCCTTCCAAGGATCGGTACGGGCTCCAGGGTCCGGTTCAACAGTTCCATGACCGGGCGGATGAAGGTCGGCGCGAAGAACAACAACCCCCAGAGGCCGTAGACCACGGAGGGGATGGCCGCCAGCAGCTCGACCGTGTACGCCAGCGGGCGCTTGAGCCGCTTCGGCGCGAGCCGGTTGATGTAGAGCGAGACCGCGATAGCCAGCGGGAGCGCGACGGCGACCGCGAGCAACGAGGTCACGACGGTGCCGTAGATGAAGGAGAAGGCGCCGTACTCGCCGGTGAATTCGGTCCGCGAGAATCCGGCACGCCACTCGTCGCTGGTGAAGAAGCTGACCAGCCCCTGGTACTCGAACACCGGGAGCGCGTCCCGGGTGGTGGTGCCGATCATCAGCCCGAGGATGACCAGCACGCTGGCGCCAGCCGTGAACGCGATCGCCCTGAAGAGCGGATCCGCGTACCGGCTTGGCCCGGACGAACGAAGCGAACTGGGCGCCGATGCTGGACGTTGACCGGTGTCGGTGGCCACGGCCCCTCCTTCGGGACGGATCTGAACATGCGGTTGGGACGGTGGGTCGCCCCACCGTCCCAGCCGCGAGGACCTCAGCCCTCGATGTTGATCCGGTCGATGGCTTCCTGGATCCGGGGACGCAGGCCCTCACCGATCGGGGCGTAGTTCAGCTCCTGCGCGATGGCAGCGCCCTCGTCGCTGATGGCCCAGGTCCAGAAGTCCTTGAGCAGCGCAGCCGTGTCATCGTCGTAGCCGCACTCCCAGACGAACACCCATGCCGTGCCGGCGATCGGGAACCCGTCGCCGCCGATGTTGAGGATGTCGAACTGGAAGTTCTCGGGGATGTCCGC